>JAZNSV010000070.1:0-9387 GCA_045591485.1 Bacteroidales bacterium
CGAAATATCGCACCGAGCTGGCGGCCCCCTACTTGATCGACTCTGCAGAGATGGATCGACTGATGAGAGAAGCCTACGAGCGTAACCACTACTCGCTGCATGCCGCCCATATTCTGGTGCGCTGTGCCGTCGATGCCACCCCGGCCGACACTATAGAGGCCTACCAACGCATCTGCGAGTTGCGCCGACGCATTGTAGACGGAGGCGAGAACTTCTACGCTGTAGCCACAGAAGAGGTGCTCCGAGCCAACCCAAGGACGACCACACGTCCAAATGAGGGCGACCTCGGCTACTTCTCTGCTTTTGATATGGTATATCCATTCGAGAATGCAGCTTATGCGCTCAAAGTCGGCGAGGTGAGCAAGCCTGTACGCACACGCTACGGATACCACATCATCAAGCTCTTAGACCGACTCCCCATGTACGGGCACCTTGACGTAGCGCACATCTGGCTCAGCGCACGCGACTCAAACGACAGCCAACGCCAGATTATCAACGGCATCTACAAACAGTTGGCAAACAAAGAGACGACATTCGACATTGCAGCCCGCAGCAGCGACGACCGCAGCACACGCGACAACGGCGGCCTGCTGAAAGACGCCACCCTCAACAGCCTTCCGCCTGAGTACATTCAGCGGGTGGTCAAAATGAACGACGGTGACTTCTCCATGCCCTTCTTCACCCAATACGGCTGGCATATCATCAAGCTCGTGCGCCATGATACCCTGGCTCCGCTCGAAGACATGCTGCCCTACTACAAGCAGCGCATGGCCCGCGACCAACGCGGTGAGGAGAGTCGCAAAGGCTTTGCCCGCAAATGCCGCGAACGCTACAACATCGTGGACTACACCATGACTCCCGACCCCAAGGCCAAGAAGCCGCGTCGCGGCCAGAAGCAACAGATGATGGCTTCGCTCGACCAGCTGATGTCGGTCATGAATCCAGACAGCGTGGCCCGTGCCAGATGGCGTTGCATCGATTCTCTCATTACCGACCTACGTCCGCTGGTGTCCACACCCAGCCGAAGTTACAACAGTCTCGACTTCGGTCGCTACTTCGCCGCCCACCAGAAACGCGAACGCAAACGCCTGGCCATGGAATATGTGGTGCGCAACGCCTATGAGGATTTCATCGACAGCGTGGCAGTGGTATACGCCGACAGTCAACTTGAGAACGAACACCCAGAATTCGCCGCTCTGTTAGAAGACTACCGACGCGGACTGATGATATTCGACTACAACGACAAAATGATTTGGAGCAAAGCCATCTACGACACCACCGGATTTGCCGACTACTATAGCCGCGCCAGCCTCACCAAGAGTCTGTCCAACCCCGACGACTCGGTCTTCTTCTGGAGAGAGCGTGCCCGCGTATCAATCGTAGAAATAGCCGACAGCACATGCATCAAGCGAAACAAACTCGAAAAGTTGTTGAATAAAGCTTGGAAACGTTCGGCGGGCAGCAGCGAACTGACTGAACTCATCGACAAAGCCACAAAAGGCAAAGCCAATGCCACTGCCGATGTCGAGTTGGTGGAGAAACGCAACCAAAAGATTCTCTCCGACAACCAGTGGAAGCCCGGTGTATACATTGGGACAAAGGGCAAAGGCTACCGTGTGTTGGTAGTCGACAAAATATTGCAGCCTGCCCTCAAGGCCCAAACCGAGGCCCGCGGCTACTACCTCAACGAATACCAGAACGAGGTGGAGCGCAAACTGAACGAAGAACTGCGCCGCAAATACAACGTCAAAATCAACCGCGATGTGGTCAAAGCTATCCACCTATAGTCTTTTGGCACTGACCTTGGCCACCGCCGCCTGCAAACAGTCCGAGCCATCATCGCCATTGGTAGCCAGCGTCTACGGACACGAGTTGCGCCAGAGCGACCTTGAAGGTCTTGTAGACAAAGGTGTCACGCCGGAAGACAGCGCAGCCATTATTGACAACTACGTTGAACAATGGGTGCGCCAGACCGTGGTCCTCTGCAAGGCCGAGAAGAACGTTACCGACAACTTCGACCGCCAAATGGGTGAATACCGCAACAGCCTGCTCACCTACGCCTACGAGCAACAGATACTCAACCAACTGATGGACACGGTTGTGACTGACGACCAAATAGCAGACTACTACGCGCATCATCAATCCGAGTTTCGCTTGCGTAACAGCATTGTCAAGGCCGTATACACAATCGCGCCCAAGAAATTCATCGCCAACACAAAAATCAAGCAGCTCATCACCAAGCGCATCTTTGTTGACGAAGACATAGTGGCACTCGAAGAGTTGGCCTCGCGATATGGTCTGCAGGGCTACTACGACGGCGACGCATGGATAACTTTCTATACATTGCAGGGCATGGTGCCGATCACCACCTACAACGAAAACCTCTATCTCCGCCAGAACCGTTCCATCGTGCTCAGCGACGACTCGGTAACCTACTACGTCCGCATACTCGACTACAAAGTGAGCGACGATGCCAGCCCCCTCGAGCTGGAACACGACAATATCCGAGCCATCATACTCAACCACCGCAAACTCGACATTCTAAACAAGATGCAATCCGACCTTATGCGCGAAGCCGAGAGCGGCGGACACGTGAAAAGAGTGAGAAAAGGCAGCGAAAGTTGACACTGAATCTGCAAATATCAATGTATTGATTCGTACAACCGACTGAAACTCTTTGCCGACTTATTAATAACGAATACGCGAAGCTGTATAAAAATAAAGAAAAACTAATGAAAAAGATACTGACAGTACTGACACTGCTGGCCTTGGCCTCTGGCGCCTCAGCGCAGAAAGAGACCATGGCCGACGGCGTAGCCGCCGTGGTTGGGCGCAACATCATCAAGTATTCCGACATCGAGCGTTCCTACGCCCAGGTGCGTCTGCACCAAGGTGCCGCCGACGCAAAGAAGAACCGGTGCGCCATTCTCGAGAACCTCATACTTAACCAGCTGCTAATCCACAAAGCCGAAATCGACAGCCTCGACAAGGATATCACCGACGACGATGTGTCGCAGAACGCCCTCTACTATCTCAAGAACGACATGCGCCAGTACGGCACCAGAGAAGCACTGCGCGAAGCAACTGGGTTCACATACGACGAGCTCAAGGAGCAATACGAGCGCATGATCAAGAACATGATGATGGCCCAAAGAGCACAGTATGCACTGACTGGCAACGTAACGGTGACTCCGAGCGAGGTGGTGGACTTTTTCAACGGTCTCGAAGCCGACAGCCTGCCCATGATGCCCGAACGCTATGAGCTGTCAGAGATTGTCATTGAGCCAACCATCAGCGAAGCCGAACGCGACCGTGTGCGCACCGAATTGGCCGCGCTGCGCGAGCGCGTAATCAAAGGCGAGAAATTCTCCATGCTGGCCACCCTCTACTCTCAAGACCCCGGTTCTGCCCGCAAAGGCGGCGAACTGGGCTTCTTCTCACGCGGCGAAATGGTCAGCGAGTTCGAATCGGCAGCCTTTGCCCTCAAACCCGGCGAGGTGTCGCCCATCATCGAAACTCAGTTCGGTTTCCATATCATCCAACTAATCGAGCGTCGCGGCAACACTGTCAACGCACGCCACATACTGCTTATACCCAAAGTGTCGACCGACGACCTGCTGAAGGCCCGCATGCGGCTTGATAGCATAGCCGACGAAATACGCGCCGGACGTCTCGATTTCGAAGAAGCTGCCCACAAATACAGCACAGCCGACAACGCACGCCAGGGCGGCACAGCCATCAACCCCGCCGACGGCACTCCTCGCTTCGACAAGGCCGCCGTCGAAAAAATCTACTACAACATCGGCATCGGTGGCATGAGCGAAGGCCAGATAAGCAACGCCACCGCCATGAAGACTGACGAAAACCGCGACGCCTACCGCATCGTGCGACTCAACAAGAAAAGCGCAGCCCATCGCGCCAACCTCACCGACGACTATGACAATATCTACAACGCAGCCCTCGCCGCCGCCAAGCAAAAGCACATGTCTGCATGGGCACGCCGACAGATGAAAATAACCTACATCCGCCTTAGCGACGAATACAAAGACTGCGTCTTCGAAAACCTGCAATAATCATTATGAACGACAAAGAGCAACTGGACATACTGGTCAATAAATACAACACCCTGCGAAACGAGATAGGCAAGGTAATAGTGGGGCAGCACGAAGCCGTAGACAGCATGTTGCTGTCGGTCTTCACTGGCGGACACTGCCTGCTTCTCGGCGTGCCGGGATTGGCCAAAACCCTTATGGTCAACACCCTCTCACGCGCTTTGGGACTCACCTTCAGCCGCATTCAGTTCACCCCCGACCTTATGCCATCCGACATCACTGGCAGCGAGATACTCGACGACAGCCGCCAGTTCCGCTTCGTCAAAGGTCCCGTCTTCGCTGGCATAGTGCTGGCCGACGAAATAAACCGTACACCTCCCAAGACCCAGGCCGCCTTGCTCGAAGCCATGCAGGAGCATGTCGTCACCGTAGGCGGCACCAGCTATCCCCTACCCTCGCCATTCTTCGTACTCGCCACACAGAACCCCATCGAACAAGAAGGTACATACCCCCTGCCTGAAGCCCAGTTGGACCGCTTCATGTTCAACGTGCGGCTCGATTATCCGTCGTTTCAGGAAGAGGTTGACATCGTCAAGCAGACAACCGCCAACACCAACGCCGAGGTTCAGAAGGTTCTCTATGCGGAAGAGATCATTGCTTTCCAGCAGGCCATCCGCCGCATGCCAGTGCCCGACAACGTCGTCGAATACGCTGTACGTCTTGTGGCGTCATCACGTCCTTCTGTGCAGGAAAACAAATACATTTCATGGGGTGCAGGTCCCAGAGCCTCGCAATATCTCATCATGGGTGCCAAAGCTCATGCCGCCCTGCATGGCAAATATTCACCCGACTCTGAAGATGTCGTTGCCGTAGCCCACAACGTCTTGCGCCACCGCATCGTGCGCAACTACTACGCCGAAGCCGAAGGCATCAGCACAGACCAAATCATCGACAACCTCATCAAAGGGTAAGCAGTAAGAACATACACTAAAAAAGGCTGAAACAAACAAATGTTTCAGCCTTTTTTATTATACACAAAAAGGGCTGGCATTTACGCCAGCCCTGTCTTGCATGAGACTTAATCTTTGATGTTTGGTTCCTCGAGGCCAAGATGTTTCTTCTTGTCGACCACACGCAGATAGAGCGCAATGAGACCGGCAGCCACGCCAAGGGCGGCCAGCATCACAAGGGCCCAAGTATAGTCAAGCTCCGTAGCGGCAGTACCGGCGGGATTGGTGTTGTCGAGCACCTTGCCGATAAGCAGTGGGAAGAGCCAGAGGCCAATATTCTGAATCCAGAAAATCAGGGCGTAGGCCGAACCGATAATCTTCTCGTCGACCAGCTTCGGCACCGAGGGCCACAAGGCGGCAGGTACTAGCGAGAAGCTTGCGCCAAGAACAAGGATGGTGACATAAGCCACAATAACACCGCCGACAGCGTTGCCCTTGAACTCAGGCAGGATGAAGGCAAAGGTCAGATGGCAGACGATAAGCAAAGCCGAGCCGAGGAGCAGCATGGTGGCAGCCTTACCCTTATGGTCGACATAGTTGCCAAGGATGGGGGTGATGGCCACAGCCAGCAGCGGGAACACGGCGAAGATGGTCTCGGCGGTACCGCGCATATAGCCCATGTAGCAATAGACAACCAGCGCCACAACAGCCAGACCCATCAGGCCATACTTCATGCCCTTGTTGTTCTTCATGAAATTGCTCGAAAAGGAGGCTGCGGCCACGACGAGCATCAGGATATACTGCACGATGGTCACCGAGTTGCCACCCCAGAAGCTGTTGGGGTCGGCCTCGGTAAGGGTCAGGTTGCACTGCAGCATGTTGACGGCATACTTCTGGAAGGGGAAGATGGCGCTATAGTAGAGCACGCAGAGCAGGGCCACCAGCCAGAAACCAAGGCTGCTGAGAATTTTTCCGATATCTTTGATTTTGAAGGGGTCGTCTTTCTCCTCGGCCTCGCCGGTCTGGCTGTCGAGTTTCTTGTCCATGAAGAAATAGACGATGAACATCATGAGGGCGATGCAGAGCAGCACAACGCCGAAAGCCACCGAGCGGCTGACGTTGATCTCACCACCGAGTTTGGCAAAGTAGGGGCTGAATATCATGCAGGTGGCCACACCCAAACGGGCCAGTGCCATCTCGCTGCCCATGGCCAGAGCAGTCTCGCGACCCTTGAACCATTTCACAATACCGCGGCTCACCGTGATACCGGCCATCTCGCAGCCGCAACCGAAGAGCATGAAACCGCAGGCGGCCAACTTGGCCGAAGCAGGCATGCCACGGTAGAACGGAGCCACACCGATCTCATCGAAGAGCGGTATGTAGTTCAGGTTGTTGGTGAACCAGTTGTAGAGGGCCGTGTGGTTGCCCATCTCGTCAACGCCCACGAAACTCTCGCTGATGGCGTAGTACTTGATCAAGCCGCCAATGAGCATCACCGAACCGGAAAGGACCGCAGTGAAGCGCACACCCATCTTGTCGAGAATGATACCCGCGAAGATGAGGAAGAACACGAAGACATTGAGGAACACCTCGGAGCCCTGCATGGTGCCGAATGCCAGGCTGTCCCAGCCGCGCTCGGTCTGCATCAGGTCTTTGATAGGCGACAGAATGTCCATAAATACATAGCTGCAGAACATGGCCAAAGCCAGCAGCAGCAAAGCGATCCAACGCATGGCAGCGCTGTCTCTCAGTGTTTTGATACCTGTTTGTGTCATAATATTTAGATTAATTATTATTTACATTATGGATTGCAAAGATACAAAAAAAATCATTCACGCCGAAAATTATTTCACAAAAACAACATTTTTTGCCATCAAAACAAATGCCGTTGCGGCACGCAGCCTATCTGTGGTTTCACATTCAGAAGAGGTGTCCGAGGTTGATGAAGAATACTGGCTTTGAGGTGCGGTTGCTGTAGCCGAGGCGGAGGTCGATAGGTCCGAAGATGGTAATGTAGCTGTAGCCGAACTGCAGTCCCATTATTGGATCGGTAGCGGCCAGGTCCGACAGCTTGGCGGCCTGCATGCCCAATGCGCCGCGAACAACAATGCGGTGGTTGTTGAGTATGCGGTAGTGCAGCTGCAGCTGCGCGGCAACAAAGCATCGGTCGACGTACTCGATGTTGCCTATGCCGGCAAAGGGCATCTGCTGGTCTACAAAGTGGCCGAACCACTCGCTGCCCAGAGCGTTGAGGTAGGACGCCGGCACGTGGTCGGAGCCAAGCAGCAGGCGACTGTAGACCATCGGCTGGATGGTGAAGCGCGACCAGGGGGTTGCGTTGATGCGCCAATGGAACGACACATCGCTAAGTCCGGCACCGCCATCGAGACCGGCGAAGTTGTCGGTGCGGAAGGCGTATGCGGCATGCAGACGCACTCCCTCGGTAGGATAGTACCAATTGTCTTCGGTGTTGACATCGGCTGCAGCATGGTAGGCAAAGTAGTGCTCATCGGTGAGGTCCACGGCCTGACTGTCGGCTGTCAGCAGGCGCCCATAGTAGTCGTAGAGGTCCCAACGGATGCCGGCACGGAAGGTGACGTTGCGGAAGCGGAAGTTGAACGGCGAAAAATCGGCCGTGTGCTGACGATATTTGATGTTGTATGTGCGGAGACCGAGACTGTAGATGTCGAGTCCCTGGCGGCTGAAGTTGTAGCCGACGGTTGGACTGGTGAAACCTCGCGGGAAGAAGGTGAGGTCGAGCCCCGCTCGCAGCTGGCGTCCGAGCCGGATAGTGGCACTGGCACCTACGGGCAGTCCTATCGACAGCGGGCCTTTGATGTTGAGCTGCAGGGCACCCATCTCCTCGGTGTCGAAGCGGAAACCAACGCTGGCAATGGGATTGGTGACGATAGAACCCGCGCGGGTGACGCGGGGACGCGAGGGCTCGAGGGCCTGCGGCATCATGCGGCGCCGGCTTTTCGGCTTCACCTTGACGCCTACTCGCTGGCTGAGTGCCTCAAGCTCGTCGCGATGACGGGCAGCCTCTTCGGCGCCACGCAGCAGCAGCGAGTCGATGGCTGCATGGGTGAAGCTGCCTGCCGAGTAGCCGCTGACGTCCACCTTCATCAGCACATCGCAGAGGGCCGTGTTCTCCTCGTATTTTCCCTTGGTGTTGAGGTCTATAATCTGACTCAGCACTGTGGCTGCACCCGTAATATCGTCTGCCTCAAGCGGGTCGCCCTGCACAGTGACTCCTATCACGTAGTCGGCACCCATCTTGCGGGCCAAGTCGGTGGGGAAGTTGTTGCGCAGCCCACCATCCACAAGCACACTGTCGCCCATACGCACCGGCGTGAAAACCCCTGGTATCGCCATCGAGGCCCGCATAGCCTGAACAAGGTAGCCGCTGCGGAAATCGACCTCATTGTTGGTCACCAAGTCGGTGGCCACACACACAAATGGCGTGGGCAGATAGTCGAAACCGATGCTGTCGAGGTATCCGTCGCAGAGCTGCCGGAAAAGCCGCATGAGGTTGCGCCCGCGTATAAGGCCGCCCAGCTGCGTGCGTTCTTTGCTCATGCCGCGTATGACGGCATAGGTGTTCTGCTCGCGCCGCTGGCTGAGGCCGAGGGTCGACGGGTCGGTGCGGTCGCTGAGCAGGGTGGTCCAATCCTGATGGCGCACCAGCGAATCGAGAAAGTCTGTGCTATAGCCTATGCAATAAAGGGCTCCTATGAGCGAACCCATCGAGGTGCCGAAGACCATGTCTATGGGTATGCCGGCCTCTTCTATTGCCCGCAGGGCCTCTATATGTGCCACTCCTTTGGCTCCACCGCCACTGAGCACCACAGCCACCTTGGGCCGACCCAGCTCCATCTGGTCCATCGGCTGGCGCCTGAGGCTGACAAATCCCGGCGCATAGCTGAAGGTGTCCGCATAGTAGCCCGGATGCGAAACCACAACGCGGAAGTCGCTCTCTTCTGCATAGTAGCGCACCGTGAAGCGCCCCTTTTCGTCGGTTGCACCTTCTATCGAATGGCTCACACTGACGCCCGCAAGCGGCTTGCCCGTATGGGCATCCACCACACGGCCCGGGTGGTTGCTATAGGCCGAACCCTGGGCCCTAAGCCCACCCAGCGGCAGAAGCAGCGCCAACAAGAAGATTCTGCTGAGTGCCCGCACCAAGACAGCATTTTTTTCTTTTCCCATATTGCTCATTTCATATTTCTAATTTCTAACTTCTAATTTCTAATTTCTCAACCATAAACTCTAAACTATAAACTTTTCGCTAAATTATCGGGCATACACGAGGTATGACCCTGCGGCGTTCAACCTTCAACCTCTACCTTTCAAAAATCCAGACGCGGCACGCCGCGTCTCTACAG
>JAZNSV010000071.1:0-4710 GCA_045591485.1 Bacteroidales bacterium
TAACTACTTAACTACTGCCTACTGTCTACTTTTGAAAAGTTCAAGCATCCAAACATTCAAACATTCAAGCATCCAAACATTCAAGCATTCAAGCATTCAAACATTCAAACATTCATAAAACAGCACATTCTCCCTCTCCGCAACCAGAAAATCCCTTGCCGTCTGCAGCAGCGCCTCCGGCGTCGCCTTGCGATACTCCTCAGGCTCACGGTTCACCATATCCGTATCACCCAGCCACGTATAATAGCACAAACCCAACGCCCGGTCCGAAGCCTTGTACTGGCTATACACGAAGGTGTTCTCATACCTGTTCACAACCTTCTGCAGCTCATAGTCGCCCACACACTCGTCGCATAGCGCATACGCCTCGCGGCGCAAAGCCTCCACACCCTCGGCGGTCGTGTGCCCCGGTGCCATCCTCCCGCTCAACACAAACAACCCCGGGCCAGCATCGCCGCTGATGCATGCGTCGGCCTCCGTCATCAGGCCGCTCTCCCGCACCAGCCGCCGGGTCAGCCGGCTCGAAGCTCCGTTGCCAAGCACATCCGACAGCAAATCGCACCAGCGGAAACGCACATCGTCGTGGTCGCACATCGGCCAGGCCACATACACCATCGGCGACGGCACATCACGCCTGACAGTCGCCACCCTCGGCTCCGTCTGCAAAGGCTCCACAACCTCCCTTCTCCGCTCACTGGCGGCCGCCGGCCACCCGCCGCCAAACGCAGCATCCACCAACTCCGCCATCACTCCGTGCTCCAGCGGCGCCGCCACCGCCAACACGGCATTCCCCGGCCTGTACCAGCGGTCATGAAAAGCCCGCACATCCTCCAGCGTGGCCTCGCCCACATGTCGTATGTCGGCCCCTATCGTGGCCCAGCGGTAAGGATGCCGCCTGTAGCACAGCGGACGCAGATGCAGCCACACATCGCCGTATGGCTGGTTCATATAGCGCTGCTCATACTCCTCCGTCACCACTCGCTGCTGCACCTCCAACGCCTGCTGCGAGATGTCCAGATTGGCCATCCGGTCCGCCTCGAGCGCCAGCGCCGTGGCCAGGCCGTCGGCAGGCAAAGTGACATAATAATTCGTATAGTCGCAATTCGTAAAAGCATTGCTCTCGCCTCCCAGACCGCTCACCACAAGGTCGAAATCCGGAAACCTCGGCGTGCCGCCAAACATCAGATGCTCAAACAAATGGGCAAAACCGGTACGCTCCGGGTCCTCATCGCGCGACCCCACACCATACAACACATTCACCGTCGCCATCGGCGTGTCCCACGCCTCGTGCGTCAGCACCGTCAACCCATTGGCTAATATATACTTCCTATACTCTATCATTGCAAACAACGAAAATGCAAAGATACACAAAAAAACACAACCCGCAAGAAAAAAAAGAACAAAAGAAAGCCCCGCAACAGTGCCCCCCTTCACCCGTTGTACGATACATGTACGATATATGTACGTTCGTTGTACGATTGCTAATCGTACAAATATCGTACATATATCGTTGAAGTATCGTACAACGGGTGAAGGGGACTATACTATGATATTGATTTAATGCGAGTTACGTGCATTCCAACAGCACAAAAGATACTAACCAACAGAATGACAGTCAATTACTGTCTGTTTTTGGGACCCTTGAGCGGTGTCGCAAGAAAGCGGTTTACCGAACCAACCTCCGACATTTCGCGCCGAGGCGGGCATCACTTTTTGCGGTTTTTTCTTTTCTTGCGCTTTTTCTTGGCGCGGCCCACGGCTTTCTTGGTTTTCTTCCTCCCTCTGGCAAGCGGGGGGAAGGCGCTCTCTGTATCCGCAGCCGACATTTTGTCCATCATCCATTCGAGGGCGTCGATATATGGGTCGCCATCGGCGTCGGAACCGTTTTCATATCGCCAAAGGGCATCGTCGGCGACAGCCGCCCGCGCCTCGTTGTAGTAGGGGAATTCTTTCACCCTTTCGTCTCCCGTGCCACGGGCATATCTCGCCAGGTCTTCGTAGTACAGCTGGAAGTCACGCTCTGTCAGAAACAAGTCTTCGTCTGCCAGAGGGTTGTAGTCGCGGCCTTCTTTTGCGGCTTCTTTCTCCCTCAAATAGGCCCCGTAGATACGTTCCATCTTGTGGAAGGAGTACATCTTTTCGCACTGGGCGCCGGAGGTGACCCTGGCCAGCTTTATGGCCGTGTCTTTGAATTCGTCGTCCAGGGGCTCGCCCGTAGAGCGTTCGTGCTCTCTGGTTATCCTCAGGGCGCGTTCGCGCACGGGGTCCCTATACTGATAGGAGGAAGCGACAAACCAGTCTCTGACGTTCCAGAACCATCTCCGGTCCACCTCTTCCAGTTTTTCTCCGGTTCTCCAGTCGCACAGGTTTTCTCTCCTGACGGTGATGGGGCCCACCGTCAGTTCTTCGTCGCTTGGGTCGTGGTTGAAGAACACCATCACGAGGTCGTTGTACGACACCACGTAGGGGGAGCGTTCCATTCTTGAGCCGAGTATACCCTTGTCGCCCTCGCGCAGCCCGTGGGCTCTGAAGATTGCATATTTCCATTCGCCCAAATCCGTATCGCTTTCGGCCATCTCTTTCTCTGTGCCGAGGAGGTTTTCGTCCAGCAGCTTTCGCAGCGACAGCTCGTCCCTGATGTCCATAAATATGCACATGCTGCCCATCGACATGCGCCACAGCACGGACATCCAGAACAGATATGCCACCCTGGGGTTTATGGTCTTTCGCTGTCCACTGTAAAACGCTGCGTAGGCTGTTTCGACCACGCCGAACCGAGCTTCGCACTCCGAGCAGAATTCGTTGTCGAATTCCAGCTGGTTGATGTTCTTTTCTATATCCTCATCGCTGACGCTGACTTTTCCCTCGCCTTTGGCAAACCGCCACTCCGGCACATCCTGGCCGTAGAAGGTGCAAAACTGTTCCGGTTCGTTCAGGAATGTGTGGTTCAGCGCCTCATGACCTCTTTTCCCTTTGCCATCCCACGAAAAGGTTGGATGCGCCAGGAAATTGGGAACCATGTGCGAGCCTGTCTTATTGGCGGGTCTTTTCCGGCAAAGGGTGCAACGTGTATCGTCGCGCCCGACCACAAGGTTTCTGTGTTTCTGCGGCGTTGACCTGCCTATTTCTTCGATAGCGTCTACCACATTTTGCACCATGCGCTTCTGCTCGCCAGAGAAGGCCGCCGACGCTTCAACCGCCTCATGCCTCGTCCTTATTTCGTTCGCAATATGTTGCACTTTTCCGTACATATTGTTGTAGGCACAATATCGGGCGGCGGCCAGGTGCATCTTGCAGAATGCGTAGAACGACTCATAGCTTTCGATGCTGTCGCCGAATTCTTCCCTATAAGCCTGGTCCAGTTCCTCTGATTTCTCCTGCATCAGCACCGCATTCCTGGCTTCTACGGCGGCAATCAAATCGTCGCTCAGCCTCAACACTCTGTCATAGTCGCATCTATCCTGTTGTTTTGCCATACCTGCGGCAACGCCGTTGTCGAAGATGGCCTTATAATGCAGTTTCTGTTGCACAAGCCGTTCTTTCTGTGCATCGGCAAGGGGGGCATTCCCCACCACCTCGTCAACGAATTTTGACAGTCCCTGCAGAGGGTTTATCGCCTCGCTTTTTTTGCCCTCGTGGACATAGTATTCCACCAGTATGCCAAGCGCGTCCACCGCCATCGCGAATTCATCGAAGGTTGAGAAGGCCTGCTCAGGGAACTCGCGTATGTAGGTATCATTCACATCGTTCATCATCCACGCCAAGTCATCGCGTCCTCGCGAAATGGCCTTGCGTGCCGCCGCTATTTTCTTCTGTACTGCCGAGACGTTGTGCATATTGATGCTTGTAGTTTAAGGATTGTTTCTAATTTCTGAATTCAAAGTTGAAAATTGGAAAAGCAGCATGCCGCGCCTGCCATTTTCATAGTTGAAAACCGACTGCAAAGATACAAAAAAAACGAAACACACATAACAAACTCATTATTTTTAAAATAAGGAATCCCGTCCGTCCCCGGTCTTGCATCAACCAGCCAACAGGCACAAAAAAAACGCAGAAGCCTGCAAAACCAAGCTTCTGCGTTCTCTTTAGCCCTCAGTTCATTCACCCCTCACGACACACTAACCTCACTTGAAATCCAATTAGACCATAATTAAAAGTAGGTTATACAAATAGCCATGTTCGGGTGACTCATAAGAAAAAACTCCTTGCCTTCGGCAGAGATCTTGTAAATCTTGTAAAATTAAAACCCTGCGGGGATTATCTGGGTGCAGGTCATTGGCATCTTGTAAATCTTCGCACCGCTTCGCTCGCGTAATCTAAACCTATAATCTTTAACCTCTAACCACTAACCTCTAACCACTGACCACTAACCACTGACCACTAACCACTGACCACTAACCACTGACCACTAACCTCTAACCACCGAACACTGACTCGCTCATATAAAAATGCAGACGCAGCACGCCGCGTCTCTACAGACTCAAAACTTTAAACATTTTAACGCATTAACACATTAACGCATTAACAAATTAAGCCACCGCTTCCTTGATACTCTCCACGATATACCTTACGTCGTCGTCCGTAACATACGGACCGGCAGGCAGGCACATGCCCACCTTGAACAAGGCCTCGCTCACTCCGTTCACATACGCCACACTGTTGTCGTATGTCCGGCACTCCACTCCGTCCGCAAAACTTTCCACTTTCCAC
>JAZNSV010000072.1:0-13450 GCA_045591485.1 Bacteroidales bacterium
CCCCGCATGGTCGGCGGAATGACTTTCCGCCGACCATGCGGGGATTTTTTGTGGGATGGCTTGGCGTCTATTGCCAGTAGCCTTTATGCCTGACGGCTTTTCAACTGCTCGTAGAAGCTGATGCGCGAGCACTCCATCCACGGCTGCACCCAAAGGGTGAGGATGCCGAGGGTGAGCACGCAGAGCAGAAGCCAGCCGATGAAGCTCAGGTCGAGCAGGAAGAGACGCCACTTGTGGCCGTTCATCATCTTCTTGCTGGCATCGACGCATTCGCTGGGCGAAAGCTCGGGATGTTCGTGCATGATGTAGGGCGTCATGGCATAGGCATAGCCCTTGACGATGCCGGGAACGATGAGCAGCAGGCTCCACAAGAAGATGAAGACCGTCATCAGGATGCTCGTGCCGAGGTAGCGGCCATACTGCTTGAAGGCCTGGAACGGACGGGTCACGAGGTCGTCGTCGGCCATGCCATGCATGTGCTGCAGCATCGACACCGAATAGCCGAAGCCGAGTGGAAGCACTATGAGCAGAGCCACTGCGGTGCCGATGAGCGAACGGACTGCGGATTGCCCGTCGCCCATGATGGCGGTAGCCACGCATGTAATAAGCGTGAAAACCAGCGTGCAGAGCACTGCGTTGACCCAATGGCCGCTGAGGGCCGATTTGGCGGCCGAACGATACGACTTCAGTGTCGGTTCGCCAATGGTGTTGGGGGTAAGATTTTCTTCCATAACTGTAAGTATTAAATGGTTTTAAAATAAAAAAAGCCCCTCGACCTGAACGGTCGAAGGGCAGAAAACAATCATTCAAACGACTTGATAGCTTGTTTGATGAGCTCCATGGCCTCGCGAAGTTGCTCCTCGGTGATGACCAGCGGGGGAGCGAAGCGGATGATGTGCTGGTGGGTGGGTTTGGCCAGCACACCGAGGTCGCGCATCTTGAGGCACACGTCCCAAGCCTCTTTGCCGTTGTGGGGCTTGATGATGATGGCGTTGAGCAGGCCTTTGCCGCGCACCTTCTCAATCATCGGGCTCTTGAAGCTCGACATCTCCTCGCGGAAGATCTTGCCGAGGCGCTCGGCGTTCTCCATGAGGTGCTCGTCCTTGATGACCTGGAGGGCGGCGATGGAAACCTTGGCGGCGATGGGGTTGCCACCGAAAGTGGAGCCGTGCTCGCCGGGTTTGATGTTGAGCATGATGTCGTCGTCGGCCAGCACAGCGCTGACGGGCATCACGCCGCCGCCGAGGGCCTTGCCGAGGATGAGCAGGTCGGGACGCACACCTTCGTGGTCGCAGGCCAGCATCTTGCCGGTACGGGCGATACCGCACTGCACCTCGTCGGCCATAAACAGGACATTGTATTTCTTGCAGATATCGTAGCACTTCTTGAGGTAGCCCTCGTCCGGCACATAGACACCGGCCTCGCCCTGGATAGGCTCCACGAGGAAGCCGGCCACCTTCTTGCCGTGCTCGGCCAGGCATTTCTCGAGTGCGTCGGGATCATTGTAAGGTATGCGCAGGAAGCCGGGAGTCATGGGGCCGTAGTTGGCATAGCTCTCGGGGTCGTTGCTCATGGTGATGATGGTGATGGTGCGGCCGTGGAAGTTGCCCTCGCAGCAGACAATCATCACTTCGTCGTTGGGAATGCCTTTCTTGACCACACCCCAGCGGCGGGCCAGCTTCAGGGCTGTCTCGTCGGCCTCGGCACCGGTGTTCATAGGCAGCACCTTGTCGTAGCCGAAGTACTCGGTGACGTATTTCTCCCACTCGCCAAGGCAGTTGTTATAGAATGCGCGGCTGCTGAGGGTGAGCTCGTGAGCCTGGTCGCACATGGCTTTGACAATCTTGGGATGGCAGTGGCCCTGGTTGACGGCACTGTAGGCCGAGAGGAAGTCGAAATACTTCTTACCCTCGCAGTCCCACACGAAAGCACCCTCGCCTTTAGCCAAAACGACTGGCAGCGGATGATAGTTGTGAGCGCCGTAGCGGGCTTCCATTTCCATGAATTGTTCTGATTTTGTCATAGTTGTATCGTTTTATGGGTTAATATTGTCGTCAAAAAAGACGATGCAAATATACACTTTTTTTGAAAATTTACAAAAATTTTAACTACATTTTTCCACATCTGCGCTGTCGCGAACTGGAACCGACCGGAAGGTATTCATTTTTGTAAAAAAGCTGTATATTTTCGGCAGTGGCAAAATTTTTGCGCTGGACTTGCGTTATTTGGGTGTGAAACATGATGATACTATACTCGAAGTGAAGGGCCTGACGGTGGCATTCGGCCAGCGGCGCGTGGTGGAAGATATCAGCTACACCCTGCAGCGTGGCCGCACGCTCGGCATCGTAGGCGAAAGCGGATCGGGCAAGAGCGTCAGCTCTATGGCCCTGATGGGCCTGCTGCCCAAACAGGCATCGGTAAGCGGAGAGGCTTTCCTGCAAACAGAAAACGGGGAACGGAAAAATCTGCTGAGCCTCGACGAAGAGCAGATGCGCAGCGTGCGCGGAAAACGGATTTCGATGATTTTCCAAGAGCCCATGACGAGCCTGAACCCTGTGCAGAAGTGCGGAGCTCAGGTGATGGAGATGATGAGAGCGGAGGGTGAAAAATGGAGTGTGGAGGACCGGCGGGCGCGCGTCATCGAGCTGTTCGGCGAGGTGCTTCTCCCCCGCCCCGAAAAGATTTTCGACAGCTATCCGCACGAGCTGAGCGGCGGACAGAAGCAGCGTGTGATGATAGCCATGGCGCTGATAAACAAGCCAGACATCATTATCGCCGACGAGCCCACAACAGCCCTCGACGTCACGGTGCAGAAAACCATCCTGGACCTGCTCCGCCAGCTGCAGGCCAAACACGGCATAAGCATCATCTTCATCACCCACGACCTCGGGGTCATTGCCCAGGTGGCCGACGACATCATGGTGATGTATCGCGGACATGTGGTTGAGCAGGGCCCGGCAACAAATATACTGCATAATCCGCAGCAGCCCTACACAAAGGGCCTGTTGGCCTGCCGACCGCCGCTGGACAGCAAACCACGAAGGTTGCCAACGGTGGAGGAATTCCTGGCTGAACGGAGAATGGAGAACGGAGAACGGAGAACGGAGAACTATATAGCCGAACCCGGAAGCTCGCAGTCCTCAGTTCTCAGTTCTCAGACCCCAACAGCTGAGGAGCGCCCGCATCTCATCTCGGTTCGCAACCTCGACGTCACATACACCTTGAAGAAAAACATCTTCGGCAAGCCACTGCAGACGCTGAAGGGTGTAGATGGCGTAACGTTCGACATATACGAGGGCGAGACCCTCGGTCTTGTGGGCGAAAGCGGCTGCGGCAAGACGACCCTCGGCCGTTCGCTGCTGCAGCTTATCGATGCCTCGTCGGGCACTGTGAGCTACCGCGGCCAGCGGCTGGACACCATGAGTGCCAAGCAAATGCGCGCCCTGCGTCCTAAGCTGCAGATTATCTTCCAAGACCCTTATTCTTCTTTAAATCCACGAATTGCCATCGGCGAAGCCATCGCCGAGCCCCTGCGTGTGCATCGAGGCAGCCTGAACAGCCAGAGAAATCTGAAGGATGCTGTGGTCGACCTCATGGAGCAAGTGGGCTTGCAGGCCGACTGGTACGGGCGCTACCCGCACCAGCTGAGCGGCGGACAGCGGCAGCGCGTCTGCATTGCGCGGGCACTCATCCTGCAGCCCGAACTGGTGATATGCGACGAAAGTGTCTCGGCTCTCGACGTGAGCGTGCAGGCACAGGTGCTCAACCTGCTCAACGACCTCAAGGAGCGCCATGGACTCACATACCTCTTCATCACCCACGACCTCTCGGTGGTGCACTATCTGGCCGACCGCATCATGGTGATGCAAAAAGGAAAGGTCGTCGAGAGCGGCACTCCCGACGACCTCTTCCGCAATCCACAGACGGAATACACGCGTACGCTTATCGACGCGATTCCGAGGATTATCTGACAATCAGTTTTCGTACGGCGCTGACATCGGCGCCAACGACATGCACGAAGTAGATGCCGCGGGCCATACCGCTGACGTCTACTTCTGTGCTTTCGGCCACGCCGTCGGCGCGGTACACCTCACGTCCGCAGCCGTCGACTATACACACCGTGGCGTTCTGACCTATGCCGCCGATGCGTACGCTGGTGCTGGCGGGGTTGGGTGCAAGGTCGAAGGCGCAGGGTGCTGCAGCATCGTCAATACCGGTATTGCCTACAAAGGTTGCAGAGAGTGTAACATTGCCCGCAAGGGTAAAGGTGAGCACCGAATCCTGTTCGCCGTTGCTCCAACCCGCAAAGCGGAAGCCTTCAAACGGGACGGCCGTGAGGGTCACCGCTGTGCCCTGGGCATAGGTGCCGGCACCGGTGACCACGCCGCGTGTGGCGTCGTAGTTGACGGTGACGGTATAGTACACCGTATCGACGGGCTCTACAGTGGTGGTATCGCCGTTGTATGAGCAGATGCTGTCGGTCTCAAAGATAACGCCGCCGGTGAGGGTCGAGCCGTCTGCCACACTGAAGATGGTGTCGCCATAGGCGTTGACCAGCTCGAACGAGCAGATGCCGTCGTCGTTGCCGCTGAGCCATGTGAGGCTGATGGTCATGCCGGTGCACACGCGCATCTCGGTGCTGAGGTCGGAACCCAGCAGCATGGTGTAGTTTTCGACCAAGAAGGAGCTGTCGGCTTTTACCAAGAGGTGGGCGCCGTACCAGCCCTCGCCGATCGAAGAATGGCCCACGAGGGTCACATAGCACTCATCGCCCTCGCATCCGGTGCGGAATGTGGCGCTGACGGCGTCGGCGGTGTCGCCCTCGCCGCAAAGGCTGCGCACACTGACCACATAGTCCGTATAGGCGTTGAGGCCCGTGGCTGTGTATTCAGTGCTGTTGGCCACACCGACCATATTGCCGTCGACATAGACGGCCCACTGCTGTGCGGTGCCGCGCGGCGTCCAGTGGAAGCTGATGCTGGAAGCATCGGCCGAATCGAACACCAGGTTGCGGGCAGGCATGCAGTCTTCGATGGGCTCCACGTGGAAGTCGAAGAAATATATGTAGTAGTAGTCGTTATTGACGATAGGGCTCAGCACCACGCGGTTGCCGGTGCCGGTGTACTGGTCGAGGTAGCAGATGTATTCGTCGTGCGACTCGTCGGGGTTGCTTGGGTTCACCTCCATGGTGTCGAGCCATACTACGGTGCTGATATCGCCGTCTTCGGCCACGCCGACCTTGATGTAGCCGTGGTCGCCCGAAGCTGCCCAGGTGCGCACGCGTGCACCGCTGAGGGGCTCTGCTATGGCGGGCAGCATAATCCACTGGTTGTGGTCCACATTGCGCACATAGCCGCGATGGCTGTTGGTCATCTTGCCTTTGTAAATATACTGCGAGAAGCTCCAGCAGCTGGAGAAGCTGTTGCCGTGTTCGGCCACGGTACTCATGTTGTTCTGCGTGAAGTGGAACGGCAGGTGCATCATGGCGCAGCTGGTGGTGAAGGATACGGCGGTGCCGTAGCGCACCACGGTGTCGCAGATTATGCCCACGCGCACCTCGTAGTAGGTGTCGGCGTTGAGGCCCTGCAGCGTGTAGCTGTCAGACTCCACGGTGTCGGCCACCGTCCACACGTTCTCGCCCTGCTGGCGGTACTCCACGACGTAGTAGTCTATGGAGCCATACCAGCCGATGACGGCTTCGGTGCTGTCCACCTCGCCGATGGCCACAGCCGGCGGCTCGCAGCTGTAGTCGTTGTTGCACTGGCCCACAAAGCGCAGGTCGGGACGGTTGTAGACCGGGGCAAACGACGTGCTGCTGCCGTTGTATGTGGTGGAGTAGTAGGTCTTGGTCTCGGCGTTGTGCCAGTACCATTCGGCAGGGGTGCCTACCTCGTGGGTGCCGGTGACGTCGGCCATATAGACTATAACGTTGGAGGTGCCGTTGTAGACAAAGGGTGTGGTGAACATCAGCGTGTCCCACTCCTGCTGGGCGAGGGTGTAGCTTACGCCGTTGGCCACCTGGGTGAGGCCTGTGTTGCCCGGATTGGAAGTCAGCGAGTCGAGGGCCGTGTGGCCGATATAGATGTTGAGGGTGCGTGTGACAGCGCTGCCCGACGCCGCCGGGCGGTGCAGGGCTATGCCGTGTATGGTGTCCATGCTGAAGAGGATGTCGGCGTTGTAGAGCATCACACTCGTGCTGCCGTCATATCCGGCTGCAATGGGGAACGAGGAGCTCTTGTCGTTGCCGCCGTTGCTCAGTGGGCTCTCGCCGCAGTTGGGGAATACGACCTGTGCGCTTACGCCCTCGGCGGTGTCGGTGCCGCAGACGGTGTAGAGGGTCACCGTGTACTGGTGCTCGCGGTCCATGCCGCTGAAGATATGCGATGTGAGGCCCTGGGCAGCCTCCACGATGTCGGCCACCGAGGTGTCGGTCTCGTCGTGCAGCACGGCCACGACGCTGGTGGCGGCATAGCCCATGCCGACGAGTTCCCACTGGAACGAGGCGGCATCTACGCCGGTGCCCAGCTGCACGAGGTTGCTTACGGCGTAGCAGCTCAGCTGGGTGGTGAAGGTGGCGGTGCGCGGGTCGCTGGTGCCGCCGTCGCAGACGGTCTGCACCCAGACATAGTACTGCGTGCCGGGCAGCAACTCGTCTATCACGATGCTGCCTTCCGAGGCCGTCAGCTGCTCGGCGCTGTCGATAGCGTCGACGGTGCTGTATTTGATGATATAGCTCTGTGCACCGTCGACCTCGGGCCATGTGACGGTGGCGCCTTCGGGGCCGACGAGCTCGACGCCGACCGACGCCGGGCGCTCGCAGCTGTTGAGGCTGACGACCGAGAGGTTGTCGAGCCTGGCATTGCTGTAACCGCTGGTACCGTATGTACCGACAAAGACGATATAGCCCTGTTCGGCGGGAGCATCGGTAAGGGTGTCGGTGCGCACCTCGTAGGTAGTCCACACAGATCCGTTGCTGTAGCTGCCCACGAGGGTGTAGGTGCTCTCGTCGGCGGTGTCGGTAGCCAGAAATACCTGCAAGCCATTATTGTAGACATCAAAGCTGAGCTCAATGGCATTTAGCGGCGCCAGTATGAGCGGGGTGGCAATCTTCATGGTGCCGGTGCCTTGACTTGACGAGCCGTTTCCCATGAAATCAAGCACCTTGCCGTGGTTATAGGCTGTGTTGAGGTTTGGACGGAGTGCGTTATTGCTACCCGGATTGACCTGGAAAGGGCTGAAGCGTGTCCAACAGTCGGGCATGGAGATTCCGCCAGTGGTGGTATAGCTGTCGAAGTTCTCGCTCCATGGCAGGGTGATGGCGCAGCTGTCGGTCTGGGCCGAGGCACCGAGCGGCGAGAAGGCTGCCATTAGAAGCATCGCGAGTGCAAATGTTTTTCTCATGTGTATAAAATTATGTATTCGTGGATAATTGTGTTTCCTTTATACACTCCACCCGGAGCGTAACATACTGCGCCTCGGGTGGAGTTCTGTCTATTTATAACCAAGTTATTATTCCGCTGTGCAACCTGTATCGTTTCCTGTTTTAGTACCACTGACACCCACTCCCTTATATGTACCTCCAGCATTGGCAGCACTATATGTGCAGTTGGCGATTGTTGTAGCTGAAGCTTTACTGCCTGCAATCATCCCAACAAAGCCAGAGCCACGCACATTACCCGTAAAACTATTATATGTTATGGTTGATGCGCCAACCGGGTTGCCAACTATACCACCGACATAATTAGCTTACGCACAGGATTTTGAAATCCAGTATATTATACACACGTTTGCACTACAATTTCATAATGTTCTACGAGTGCAAATATACTACTTTTTTCGAAAAAGGCAGATTATTTTTTTCTTACCGGTGTTTTTTGCTGGCTTCCTTGGCTTCTACGGTCATGGTGGCGTGGGGCACAATCATGAGGCGTTCCTTCGGGATGAGCTTGCCTGTGGCCTGGCAGATGCCGTAGGTGCCGTTCTCGATGCGTATGAGGGCGGCGCGCAGGTCGCGAATGAACTTCTGCTGGCGTGCGGCGAGCTTCTGGTTTTCCTCTTTGAGGAGCACGTTGCTGCCCTCTTCAAGGGTCTTGAAGGTGGGTGCGGTGTCGCTGGCCTCGTTTTCGTTGCCGGCCACTGCCTGCTGCAGCATCTCGAGGTCTTTCTCGGCCTTGGCTATCTTTTCAAGAATCAAGGCCTTGAACTCCTGCAACTCTTCTGCCGAGTAGCGGGTTTTCTCCGGGGTTGCGATTTTCTTTGTTGCCATAGCGTTTAATATTTCTGGTTGCAAAAGTATGTTTTTTTTCTCACACGATGCACGAAAATATTTCAACACTGTTTGTTGATATCGCCGAGATACAAATCAATCAGTCCGTTAGGTGCGGCGATGTAGAGTGTTTTTTGCTCGCGGTCGACGCGGCGTATCACCTGGTCTATGACCGGCACAAGTATCTCGACCCCGTTTTTCATGATTTGGAAGAGAGGCTGCGCCGGGTAGTCGATGACCTGCTGCAGGGTGCCGATGTCGCCTTCTTCCTCGTCTATCACCCTGAAACCCACCACTTCGTGGAAGTAGAACTTATTGCCTTCGAGCTTGGGCAGCAGGTCGAGGGGCAGGTAGAGGTCGTGTCCGGCCAGGGCGTGGGCCTGTTCGGGCGAGAGGTCTTCGAAGGTGACCACGGCGCGGTTGCCGTCGAGGTGGTCGACGTGGAAGAAGTAGGGCACCAGGGAGCCCTTGACCTCGACAAAGGCGGAGTCGAGCCCAAGGTAGTCTTCGGGGGTGTCCACGTCGAAAAAGAGGACCATCTGGCCCTTGACGCCCCAGGGCTTGGTGACGCGTCCGAGGTTGTAGCATTCGTTTGTTGTCATAGTGCCGGTATAACGCAAATGTCGGTGTTTTATTGTGTCGCCCCCGGGCACACGAACTCTTTTCTTTTTTTAAACACGAATTATCACGAATTGGACACGAATTATCTTGAATTGACACGAATTTTGCGCCGCGCTTAACCGCCGAAGGCGGAACAATCTACAAGATTTACAAGATTTCGCGATGCCGAAGGCGAGCAGGAGAATCAAGGATTTATAGAACACGAATCATCTTGAATTGACACGAATTATCTTGAATTGAACACGAATTTTGCGCTGCGCTTAACCGCCGAAGGCGGGACGATCTACAAGATTTACAAGATTTCGCGATGCCGAAAGCGAGCAGGAGAATCAAGGATTTATAGAACACGAATCATCTTGAATTGACACGAATTATCACGAATTGAACACGAATTTTGCGCCGCGCTTAACCGCCGAAGGCGGAACAATCTACAAGATTTACAAGATTTCGCGATGCCGAAGGCGAGCAGGAGAGTGCCGCCGCGTTTTAATTTTTGGGGAGGTTCTATAAATTCACTTATAGTAGCGTCTCTTCGAGACGCGGGTTGTGTATGTGCTTCATGTCCCCACACTTCCGTGTGGGGTTATCGAGAGGATGCCTCTTCGAGGCAATAGACAGCCTACCCCCTGATGTATATAACGATCACGCCGATGGCTGCGAGCGAGAGCAGGACGGCGAGGAAGATGAGGAGGTCGCGGCGCGAGCGGCGCACCGATGTCCGCATGGGCGGGATTTTGAATCTATACTCTTTCATATTCATAGTGTTGCTGGTGGTTCTTGGTGCTGCGATGACGGTCTGTTGGCCTCTGGGTCCGCCGCCGCCCGGCGGCGGTGGAGTTCGGCCTCGAAGAGCATCTCTTCGCGGTAGCGGTCGTGGTCCCAGCGGCGGCGGAGCCTCGCCGCGAAGGCGAGGAGCGCCGCCACCGGGATGGTGACCGACATTATAAACAGTACCAATTTCATATATAGCGAGTGTTAATGGATCCGCCTGTGGGCGGTGGGCTGGCGGTGCCGTCGGCTTAGAAGAAGTCGTTGTCGTCGCCGTTGCCCCAGCCGCTGCGCGAGCCGTAGCTTTCCATGCCTGCGGAGGCGTCTCTGGAGAAGAAGCCGTTGCCGTCGTCGTTGCCCCAGCCGCTGCGCGAGCCGTAGCTTTCGATGCCGTCGTCGTCGCTGCCGAAAATCATTTCGAGTATGCCGCTGGAGGCATAGCCCTTTTCAGCCTTGAAGCTGACCGCCGTCAGCGCTGGCCGTATGTATTCTTTCTTTCCCATGTCTTGATTGTGTGTTTTTATTTATTAATGAGCAGTGATTGTCAGCGCATCGTCGTTGACGGTGCCGTTGTAAGTGAAAGACACCTCATGCCAGTTGTGACCCGAATCATCCGTCAAGACAAAGGGACCAGATACAGAAATAGCCATGTCCACTTTTTTGTCAGCACGATATGCAGAGGATGCATAGATGTCAATGGTGCCGCTCTGGGTCACAGGATTGTCATTATTCCATGTAAAAGATAGGTCTTCTTCTTCAGACAAATATCCCGCTATACCTCCACACACCACCGCCGGAGCATTCAGACTGACATTGTGCACCAAGTTGCCTGAAAAATTGGCATGACAAAATTCCTGTTCATTGTTATGCATCCAGTCAAGTGAGCTAGAGAAGGCTCCACCATAATTAATTTGCGCAGAGGCGGTCAGGACCAACGGCTTATTTTGCACATAAGAACATCTATATATACCGTTATAACCATTATTAAATAAGTTGTTATAAGCTACTAAACCACCGAAGCTAACGCTAGATGCAGTCCTAATGAAATTGACGTCAATATCTGTCACACTACAATCTGTCATGGAATGGTTTGATTGCAGTTCCATTACAAGGCCTCCGATGTATGAATTACCGAGTGTATTTATATTGAAAGTCAAACCGTTTACAACAACATCTGCAATAAAACATTCATAGTCTACATCAGCATAATCCAACAATAATGCCGCGGAACCGCTTGTACTGTTGACAGTGACATTATTGAAAGTTAATCTACTTATATATAAGAATTCTGTGTAGCTGGGCGCAAAAAGATAATTGCCATCGATTGTCAAATTGTTTATTTCCACTCCTGGTGCACCAGAAATATAGGTTTGACCTGGTAACCCTTTGTCCATATAGATTGTTGTGATAGTATATCCCTCCATATCAATGGTCTTATAAAAATATAACCCATATTTCGAATATTCATTTTCAATCAACGGGTCTATCCAGCCATTTTGCGTAGCATCACGGAACAGCAAGAAATCCAGGGGACTCTCGACCCAATACGTATCTCCCGCTTCGATGTAAGCCAGCGGCAGCACTGAGATATAGCTGCCGGAGGTGGCGATGCTGGCGGGGACGTAGCCCATCTGGTTGCGGCCGAGGGCGTTGTTGGCGCTGCCCTGGCGGCGGTCGAAGTCGTAGCGCGTCCCCTCGTGGCGCGTGGCGACATGGACCGTGAAGCGGTTGGCGTCGCTGACGGGCAGCACGGGCAGCTGTACCTTGACCGAGGCACCGGCGGCCACGCTGAGGGTGTTGTAGGGCACGGTGAGCATCACCATGGTGTCGGCGGCGTTGGCGGGCGAGGTGTTGGGGCCGACGGCGGTGATGTTGTCGAAGTCTATGGTCACGTCGCCGCAGAGCTGCTGGGCGCTGCTCAGGTATACGGTGTCGATGTAGAGGGTGTTGGAGGTGTTGTTGGTGACTACCACCGAGAGTGCGCCGGTGAGGTGGCGGAAGGTGAGACCGTCGTTGCCGTCGCCGACGGCGGCCAGGGGCGCGTCGAGCACCTGCAGGCCCCCTTGGGTGCGGTACTCGTACTGCCGCGGCAGGGTGGCGGTGACGGTGGAGCCCGTCATGCTCTTGCCTTCGACCATCGAGGCTGGGAAGACGGCCTTGTAGGTGGCGGCTTCGGGCACGTTGGCCACGTAGGCGTCGCCGCCGGCCACGGTGACGGCGTAGTCGGTGCCGTTGATGCACACACGGTCGCCGCTGAGCCACTGCAGCGAGCGGTCGTCGTCGGACAGGACGGTCTTCGAGCCGCTGCCGCCGAAGGCCTCGAGGTTGAGCATCAGGCGGTCGCCCTGCCCCCCGCGGAGGTCGTCTTTCTGGCATCCCGCCAGCAGCAGCAATGCCGCAGCGGTCATGATGGAAGCTTTCGTTTTCTGCTTCATAGTTTTTCCTTACCCTTAATGATTTTCGTGTCGGGCACAACCTTTGTGGCAGGCCGGCGCATGGACTACAGGCGCAAGCCAACCTTACCGGTCTGGCCCGAAGCCGATAGTTATACATCAAGGTACAAGGAAAGTGGAGCCATCCATCAAGCCTCCTATTTTTTCATTGAAGGGTCTCGACTCCCTGGTAAACAAAAATAAAGCTTTTGTGAATCGCACCACTTCAGATGATAAACAAATCTACATAGAGAGCCTGCGGCTTTATAAAATGCCGCACAGCTTCGGTAGAAGCATCACCGAGTGGGAGCCACTTTTTCTTTATTCCCTGTCTACCTTTGGCGAATTGTCGAGATTCTTCAATGATAGGAATAAGGCAAAAATGCACTTTCTCAATCAGTTGGACCGTCCTTCTCGCGAATGGTCACAATGCAAAGATACACATTTTTTCGAAATGCGCTGATTTTTTTTTGAAAAAAAAATTTTTTTGTTGGGGGGAGGGGGGCTAGGATTTTTCTAGGACTTCCTAGGACTTCCTAGGATTTCCTAGGACTTCCTAGGTTTTCCTAGGGCTTCCTAGGGCTTCCTAGGATTTCCTAGGTTTTCCTAGGGCTTCCTATGATTTCCTTGGGTTTCTTGGGTTCTTTTGGTTTCTTCTAAGGCTTCTTTCAGGCTGGCTATTTCTTGCCGAGCTTGCTGGAGTTGCTGTTTCAGCATGTTGTTTTCGGCTTCGAGGTCGCTGAGGCGGGCGTCCTGGGCTTCGCGGTAGCCGGTGCGGGCTTTGTGCATCCGCTCCTTGATGCCGCCTTCGGTGACGAAGCGGCGTTCGAGGCCTTCGAGGTAGTGCACCATCATGATGTCGGCCTGATGGCAGAGGGTGAGACAGAGGTTGGCCAGCTCCTCGTCGCTCATCTTCTCGGCGATGTCGGCATAGCTGCCGAAGGCGTTGTGCTCGTGGCAGAAGGTGCGCATGGCCGCGCTGCGCGGGTGGTGCGAATCCCAGAGCCGAAGCGAGTGGCTGGCAAGGTAGTCGCGGTAGTCTTCGCGCAGCTCGTGCAGACTGGCACGTGCCACGTTGAGCAGCTTGAGTTCGGTCTCGGTGCTGGTCATGCCTGCCTCCGAACCTTCGACGATGTTCTGCTTGCCGCTGCGCGCGGCCTGCACCATCTGGTCGACGGTGCGGTCGCCGTGGGCGGGCAGGAAGCGCCTGCAGAAAAGGACCGTCAGCTGGTAGAGGGTGTCGCTCTTCTGGTAGAAGTAGAGGTCGGCCCAGTTGGCGGTCTGGCGGAGCACCTGTCCTTTCTTGTAGGCTGGAGCGGGCATGGTGGTTTTTTTTTGGTTTTTTTTATGGTTTTTTTTTGGG
>JAZNSV010000073.1:0-38920 GCA_045591485.1 Bacteroidales bacterium
GTTCAAGGAGTTTGAGGAGTTCAAGGAGTTCAGGGAGTTCAAGGAGTTCAAGACGATACCGTCGGCAGCACATTTGGCCTAACTACTTAACTACTGCCTACTGTCTACTTTTGAGGAGTTCAAGGAGTTCAAGACGATACCGTCGGCAGCACATTTGGCTTAACTACTTAACTACTGCCTACTGTCTACCTTCCACTACTCCTCCTGCAGCAGCTCCATAGCCTCCTGCAGTTCCGTGCCGAGGGTCTCGAGGTCCTGCTCGCTCAGCACCTCGTAGCCGTCGGGCAGCAGGAAGTCGGCTTCCTTCACCTTGCCGCTGACGATTTCGGTGGCGGTGTAGGTGATGGCGCGGCCCTCGCCGGCATCCATCGTGCACTCGAGGGGCATGCCCTTGATGCCCGAGAAGAGGATATTCATCTGCGGGCCGATTTCGTCGTTGTACCACATGATGGTCGGGTGGTCCTCGCCGCCCTCGTCATACATGTGGCGAATCACCTTCTTGGCGGTGTAGCCCGCGATCTGCTTGGTTTCGCCGGCCACATACTCATAGTAGAAATGACCCGGCTCGGTGTCTTTTATCTCAAGGCTGTCGAAATCCTCGGGCTTTACGGTGTTCGTAATCATCAGCTTGCCCTGGCCCTGGTAGGTGAACTCGAAGTCCTGGCTGCGCAGGTAGGCCAGAAGCTGGCCATAGTCCTGGCACGACGTCTGGGTCAGGTTCTGCACCAGCACGCACTCCGTGAAGGGCGAGTTGGTGAATATGGCGCTCTTGGTATACATATCGTTGCCGGAGACCTTGATTTCGGCCGTTGCGGCCTCCTCGGGGATGGTCATGGCCACCTGGCCAGTCGACTCGACCTTGTATTTCACAATGCCCTTGAAGGTGTTTTGGGCCGTCAGGCCGCTGACTGTCAGCAGCGCGAGAGCTGCCACTGCAAAGATTTTCTTCATGTTCATATCAATTTTTTTAGTTTTCGACTCAACAATTTAGTTCTTTGCATAACTACATTATTGCGCAAATATTGTGTCGGGACGCAAAAAAAATTGCTCCGGTAGTGCATATCAACGATACATCAACGATATATCAACCATATTTCAACGATCGTAATCGTTGAAATATCGTTGATATATCGTTGATGTATCGTTGATATGCACTATGGATAGCGTCGGCGGCGAGAGGATGATGCGGCCCGGCAGGGCAGCAGGGTGGATAAAAAAATTAGGGCTGTATGTGAAAAAAGTTGTATCTTTGCAGCACTATTTTTTGGGAATATGAGCAGTTTTTTGACTGGCACTGTGAAGCGCTTGGCGCTGTTGTACAAGCTGTTGGCCATGTTGGCAACGGCGGCGTTGATTGTTGTTATTTTCCCGCACGAGCGTCACGGGGAGCGATATGACTACAAGGTTGGGGCTGTGTGGCGCGGGGCCGACTTGGTGGCGCCGTATGATTTTGCGGTGATCAAGTCGAGCGACGAGCTGAAGGCCGAGCAGGATGCGGAGAGGCAGAAGGCCATTTTGTATTACCGGGTCGACAGCAGTGCCCACGAGAAGGCTTTGGAGAGGCTGGAGCGCGGCAAATGGCAGGTGGGAAGCGGCGAGATGAGGCGGCTGAGGCAGCAGGTGGACAGCATCTACCGTATAGGCTATATGCAAGATGCCGAGGGTGTTGGCGAGCTTGGAGGCCACAGCATCGTGGTGCTCGAAGGCAACATAGGCTCGGTGCACCGCAGCCGCGAGTTTATAATGCGGGGCGACCTGGAGGCCGGGCTGCTGAGAGACAGCATACTGGAGCCGAACCTGGTGCTTGACGCCGCACGGACGCAGCTGGAGCTTGACTCGAGGCTTTCGCAGGTGGCCTACAGCAGCGAGATGGTGATGGCCGGCGACCACATTATATCGAAAGGCGAAGAGGTGAGCGAGGAGAAGGCGCAGGTGATCAGAAGCCTGGAGGCGGAGATGGAACGGCGCTTCAGCGACCACTACAGCCTGTGGGGACAGATGGGCGGACAGATGCTGCTGGCCGTGATAGCCTTTGTGGCGCTGTATATGTTCCTGAAGAATACGCGGCACGAGATTTTGGAGGACAACCGGAAGGTGACGATGGTGCTGCTGCTGATGGTGATGATGTCGGCGGTGGTGGCATTGGTGGTGAGGGTGAATGCCGACTGGGTGCTGCTGGTGCCCATGTGCCTGGTGCCGATATTGATGAGGGTGTTTTTCGACATGCGTGTGGCTCTGTATATCCACCTGACGCTGGTGATTATATTGGCCAACCTGGTGCCGAACTCGTTCGAGTTCATCTTCTACCAGCTCATCACCGGCATGATGAGCATCATAGCGGTGAGGGACCTGGAGCGGAGAAGCCAGTTTTTCGTGCTTTCGGCTGTGATTTTCGCAAGCTATTCGCTCATCTATACCGCGGGTGTGCTGAGCCAGGACACAAACCTGCACGGGCTGAGCGCCGACAGGTATCTGATTTTCTTCTTCAACGCTATATTGACGCTGCTGGCGTACCCGCTGATTTATCTGTTTGAGAAGCTCTTCGGCATGACGACAAGCCTGACGCTGATGGAGCTGAGCAGCACGAACAATCCGGCGCTGCGCTATCTGAGCCAGAAGGCGCCGGGCACGTTCCAGCATTCGATGCAGGTGGCGAACATAGCAGAAGACCTGGTGAGCGAGCTGGGCGGCAACGCACTGCTGGCCAAGGTGGGCGCTCTGTATCACGATATCGGCAAGACGAAGAATCCGTTCTACTTCACCGAAAACCAGAGCAGCGGATTCAACCCGCACGGCGAGCTGGATTATGCCGAGAGCGCGCGGATTATCACGAGCCATATCGGCAACGGCCTGGAGCTGGCGCGAAGATACCACCTGCCGGCAGAGGTGCAGGATTTCATCCGCACGCACCACGGGACGACGTATACTGGCTATTTCTACGCCAAGGAGCTGGAGCGGCACCCCGACGGCGACTTCGACGTGACGCAGTTCCGCTATCCGGGTCCGCGCCCCTACAGCCGCGAGACGGCCGTGGTGATGATTGTGGACACGGTGGAGGCCGCCTGCCGCAGCATGAAGCAGCACACGAAGGAGGAGACAGACAAGATGATAGACAACCTGGTGGACGGCAAGATCAAGGCCGGCCAGCTCGACAACTGCGCGCTGACGTATGGCGATATCGCAAAGATCAGGCGCATACTGAAGGCAAGGATGATGAGCATCTACCATGTGAGGGTTGAGTATCCGACGGTGAAAGGGGGAAAGTGAAAGGTTAAAAGTGAAAAGTGAAAAGTTAAAGGCTGTAGGGGCATACCTCGTGTATGCCCGATGATTTGGAGGTTTAGATGCTGTAGAGACGCGGCGTGCCGCGTCTGGTGTCATCCCCAAAGCAACGCATGCGACAGGAAGAATGCAGACGCGGCACGCCGCGTCTCTACAGGCGCGATGGTGCCGCGTCTGCATAAAAAAAACGAAATTTGAAAATTGAAATTTGACAATATGAAAAAGAATGTTTGGCTACATGTTGGAGCCGTGGTGATTATGCTGATTGTGAGCGCGGTGTTTTTTGCACCGGTGTTGGACGGCATGAAGCTGGTCCAGGGCGACACGCAGAAGTTCGAGTCGATGACCAAGGAGACCAAGGACTACCACGCGAAGACGGGCGACTATGCCATGTGGAACAGTTCGATGTTCGGCGGCATGCCTATCTACCAGGTGGGCGGCAATCCGCCGGTGCAGAGTGTGCTGACGCCGATAAAGAACACGCTGACAATGCATTTCGCAGGGGTCGACGGCACCATCGGCGTGCTGTTTTTCTACCTGATAGGTTTCTACGTGGCACTGGTGGTGCTGGGCTGCTCGCCGTGGCTGGCGCTGGTCGGCGCACTGGGGTTCGGCCTGGGAAGCTATAATGTGATAATTGTAGAGGCCGGACATATCACCAAGGCATGGGCTATGGCCATGATGGCGCCGATACTGGCGGGCATGGTGCTGTGTCTGCGGCGCGGGAAAGAGGGCCGGAAGAAGACCGGCGACTGGCTTTGGGGCGGCCTGCTCTTCGTGCTGGCACTGGGCCTGCAGCTGCATTGCAACCATATCCAGATCACATATTACACGATTTTGGGAGCCGCACTGCTGGGCGTGGCCCACGGCGTGTATGCGCTGGTCGAGAAGCGCCTGCCGCAGTTCGGCATCGGACTGGGGGTGCTGCTTCTGGGCTGCGTGCTGGCTTTTGCGTGCAACGCGAGAAACCTGATGGTGAGCCAGGAGTATGCAAAGTACACCATGCGCGGCGGCAACGATATCACGATAGGTCCCGAGGCGCTGGACGGCGGCATGCAGAAGGCCGAGGAAGCCGAGAAGAAGAGCGGACTGGATGTTGACTATGCCTTTGCATGGAGCTACGGCGTGGGCGAGACATACACTTTGCTGGTGCCCGGCGCAATGGGCGGCGGCAGCGGCGAGAGGGTCGGCAAAGAGAGCGCGTCGTACAAGGCTTTCCGCCAGGAGCAGATGCCGCTGTATTGGGGCGACCAGCCTTTCACCAGCGGTCCTGTGTATTTCGGCGCGATAGTGATTTTCCTGGCGCTGATGGGTCTGATATTGGTGAAGGGTCCGGAACGCTGGTGGCTGCTGGCGGCTGCGCTTGTGGGCGTGGTACTGTCGTGGGGCCGCAACTGGATGGGCCTTAACGAGTGGGTGTTCGACCACCTGCCGCTGTACAACAAGTTCCGCACTCCGAGCATGGCGCTGGTGCTGACGAATGTGTGCGCGGTGCTGCTGGCGGCCTTGGGACTGAAGGAGCTTTTCTCGACCGAAGTGTCGCAGAAGCGGAAGAATATGGCGCTGTATGTGAGTGGCGGAGTGACGGCGGCTGTGGTGCTGATAGGCCTGATGATGAGCGGCGGACTGAGCTACAGCGGAGCCGCCGACGAGCAGATGGCAGCCCAGTACGGGGCACAGTGGGCCCAGATACAGAGTGTCTTCATCCAGGACCGCAAGGCGCTGTTTGCAGCCGACTCGTGGCGCACACTGCTGTTTGTGGTGCTGGCGTTTGCGGCGCTGTGGCTGTATGTGAACAAGCTGGGCAAGGGCAAATGGGCCGCTGGAACGGTTTGCGCGGTGCTGGCAGTGCTGGTCACGATTGACCTTTGGGGTGTGGACCGCCGCTATCTGAACGAGAAGAACTACGTGAGCGAGCAGAAGCTGAAGATATGGCCCGACCCGTGGGATGCCGAGATCGACCAGATGGCGATGCAATACGGCGACGAGGACTACCGTGTGCTGAACCTGGCGGTGAACACCTTCAACGACAGCAAGCCGTCGGCTTTCCACCACCAGGTGGGCGGCTACAGCGCTGTGAAGATGCGCCGCTACCAAGACCTGATAGACTTCTATATGAGCCGCCGCATCAACATGGGGGTGCTGAATATGCTGAACACACGCTATATAGTGGTGCAGGGCGGACAGGTGCAGCGCAACCCCTCGGCTCTGGGCAACGCATGGTTTGTGGAGTCGGTGCGCATGGTGGGCGATGCCAACGGCGAGATACTGGCACTGAATACAATCGACCCGAAGAATCAAGCAGTAATCAACTGCGCCGACGAGCAGAAGCTCAACAGCATCGGCAAGTCGGTCGTGATTGATGACGACACCGTCTTCTCCCTGGCTTTCGACAGCACGGCCACCATCGTCATGGAGCATCAGAAGCCCTACAACCCCGACTATCTGAAATACAGGACGCATGCAGCAACCGACCAGCTGGCGGTGTTCAGCGAGATATACTATGAGCCCGACTGGCGCGTCTACATCGACGGCAAACCGGCCGAGTATATGCGGGCCAACTATGTGCTGCGTGCAATGGTGATACCTGCTGGCGACCACGTGATAGAGTTCAAAGACGAGGCACCGCTGTACCACCGGATGAACACGGTGACAATCATTGGCTCCATAGTGCTGGTGCTGCTTGCCGGAGGTGCCATTTTCATGTATTACCGCAAAAGAAAGGACGCCTGATGCTGAGCGTGATAATATGCACCTACAACCGTGAGCGGTATCTGTACAATGTGTTGCACAGTGTGGCGGCGGGCACGCTGCCGCCCTCGGAATACGAGATAGTGCTCGTAGACAACAACAGCAGCGACGGCACAGCACGCGAATGCGAGCGCTTCGTGGCCGACCACCCGCAGGTGACGCTGCGCTATTTCATGGAGCGCAACCAGGGGCTTTCGTATGCCCGCAACCGCGGCATCGCCGAGTCGCAGGGCGAGGTGCTGGTGTATGTGGACGACGACGCGCTGGTGAACCCAGAGTATCTGCAGACGTATGCAGAATTCTTCAAGCGCAACAAGGATGCCGTGGCGGCCGGCGGCCCCATCATGCCGCAATACGACGGATGCGAGGAGCCCGACTGGATGAGCCACTACACACGGCAGCTTATCACCGGCAAGCTGTATCTCGGCGAGAAGGAACGCGAGTTTCCGGGCGAGGCATTCCCCGGCGGCGGCAACGCAGCCTACCGCAAGAGCGTGTTCGACACCGTGGGGCTGTTCAACACGGAGCTCGGACGCAAAGGCAACAGCCTCATCGGAGCCGAGGAGAAGGACTTGTTCGACAAGATGACCTCGCACGGCATGCGCTTCTACTACCTGCCCACGGCCATCCTCTACCACCTCATACCGCCCAAGAAGCTGACGCAAGACTACTTCGACCGCCTCACAACGGGCATAGGCCAGAGCGAACGGTTCCGCACCAAACAGATTGGACAGGCCAAGTACATGAAACGTCTCGCCAAAGAAGCCGTCAAATGGGGCGGCACCTTGGTGCTTTGGACTGGCTTTGCCCTGCGCGGCCAATTCGCCAAAGGCAACAAACTGGTAGCCTTCCGCAGCAACGTCACACGCGGACTGCTCGGGAAACAGTGAGACACGACACGCCAACAATAAAATCTCAATATATATGCAAGCCATCATTTTAGCAGCAGGAATGGGTCGCCGGCTTGGCGAACTGACGAAAGACAACACGAAATGCATGCTCGAGGTCAACGGCACTCGGCTGATAGACCGCACACTGGAGAGCATAGCGCCGCTGGGTCTGAAACAGATAGTACTCGTGATCGGATATAACGGCGAAAAGGTGAAACAACACCTCGGCGACAACTACAGAGGCACAAAGATTGTGTATGTAGACAATCCGATATACGACATAACAAACAACATCTATTCGCTCTACCTGGCACGCGAATACATGGTGCAGGACGACACCCTGCTGCTGGAGTCGGACTTGATATTCGAGAGCTCGATCATAGACAAGATAGTGGCCGACCCGCGACCCGACCTGGCGCTGGTGGACAAATACGAGAGCTGGATGGACGGCACGGTAGTCACACTCGACGAAGAGCAGAACATTGTGCAGTTCATCAACAAAGAGAAATTCCGCTACAGCGACATATCGAGCTACTACAAGACGGTGAACATCTACAAGTTCAGCCGCGATTTTTCGAAGCTGCAGTATGTGCCGTTCCTCGAAGCCTACTGCACAGCGCTGGGCCGCAACGAATACTACGAGCAGGTGCTGCGCGTGATCACCCTGCTGGGCGACACGACGCTGAAGGCACTGCCGCTGGACGGCGAGAAGTGGTACGAGATAGACGACGTGCAAGACCTCGACATCGCTCAGGGCATGTTCGCCCCGACCGACGAAGACCAGTGGCTGGCTGTGGCCATACGCTACGGCGGCTATTGGCGCTACCCGCACCTGACCGACTACTGCTACCTCGTCAATCCCTACTTCCCGCCGCAAAGGCTGCTGAACGAGATCAAGGCCTCGTTCGAAACACTGATACGCAATTATCCGTCGAGCATGAGCGTCAACAGCCTGTTGGCCTCGAAGAATTTCCACGTCGCCCAGGAGCACATAGTCATCGGCAACGGAGCCACCGAACTAATCAAAGCCATAGTAGAAGGCAGCAAGGGCAAAATAGGCAACATACAGCCTACATTCGAAGAATACCCGAACCGAAAGGATAAGGACCAGGTGGCCACGTTCGTGCCGCAGAACCCCGACTTCAGATACACTGCCGACGACGTGATGCAGTTTTTCGCCGACAAAGACATATCGACCCTGCTGCTGATCAACCCCGACAACCCGTCGGGCAACTTCATCGACAAAGACGACGCCATGCGCCTGGTACGATGGACGGCAGAACGCGGCATCCGACTGATATTCGACGAATCTTTCATCGACTTCGCCGACGAGAGCTACACCCTGCTCGACAACGAAATACTGAGACAGAACCCGCACATGGTGGTTGTCAAGAGCATAAGCAAGAGCTACGGTGTTCCCGGACTGAGACTCGGCATTGCCGCATCGGGCGACACCGACCTGATCAGGCACCTGAAGAAAGACGTAGCCATCTGGAACATCAACTCCTTCGGCGAATTCTACATGCAGATATACGAGAAATACGAGAGCGACTACCGCAAGGCCTGCCAACTCTTCCGCCAGGAACGCGACCTGTTCCGCAAAGAGCTGGAGCAGGTGCCGTACCTGAGGGTCGTTCCGTCGCAGGCCAACTATTTCCTGTGCGAGGTGACGGCGGGCATCTCGTCGCGCGAGCTGGCCATCAGGCTGCTGAAAGAAGACAGCCTCTTCATCAAAGACTGCAGCGGCAAAAAAGGGTTCGACAAACGGAACTACATAAGGCTCGCCATCCGCGACCGCAACGACAATCACCGTCTCTTTGAGACTCTTATCAACTTCGCCGAAAAGAAATGAAAATCGCCATAGCAGGAGGCGGCGGCTTGGGCCATGTGTGCGCCGCCGTCGCTTCGACACACGACGACATAGAGATAAGCATGCTGACAGGCAGGCCGTCTCAATGGAGCAACAGCATCTCGTCCACCGACCCCGACGGGAAGGTTTACCACGGCAGGCTGACACACATCTCGTCAGATCCGGCCGACATCGTGCCCGACGCCGACATCGTGCTGCTGTGCCTGCCGGGCTACCTCATAGAGAAGGAACTGCAGAGCATCAAGCCCTATCTCGGCAGCAAGACCGCCGTCGGAAGCATAGTGGCCAGCACAGGCTTCTTCTTCCAGGCCCACAAAATACTGCCCACGGGCACCACCCTTTTTGGCTTCCAGCGCGTCCCGTTCATCTCACGCGTTGCCGAATATGGCCACTCCGCCCTGCTGCTGGGCTACAAAGACAGCTTGTCGGTGGCCATAGAGAACAGCACCGACAGTGAAGCCCTGCGGTCGGCACTGGAGCACACCTTCGACACACCTGTGAAGCTTTTGGACAACATCTACGAGGCTGCGCTGACCAACAGCAACCCCATCCTGCATACGGCTCGCCTCTACACCATGTGGCACAACTGGGACGGCACCCCCTTCGACCACCAGACTCTTTTCTACTACGAGTGGGACGAAGCGTCGGCTCAGGCTCTTATCGACATGGACAGCGAATTCATGGCCGTCCTCGACCGCCTGCCAGTGCGCCCCGGAGCCATCCCGCCGCTACTCGAATACTACGAATCGTCCGACGCCGTCAGCCTTGCGGCCAAAATCAGAAGCATACCAGCTTTCAAGCCGATCACCGCTCCAATGACACAAACCGACGATGGCTGGATTCCGGACTACACAAGCCGCTACTTCACCGAAGACTTCCCCTTCGGGCTAAGGTATATAAAAGAAATTGCTGTAGAGCACAACGTGGACACTCCGGTCATCGACCGCGTGCTCGCGTGGGGCCTTTCGGTCAGCGGCTACCGCCGGTAGGTGCGCACAGCGGGACGCTCCATGTTGTTCTGCTTCTCGCCGGGAGTCCAGTTCTTGATAGGCGTCATATATGTCGGCCCAAAGATGTCGCGCATCCACTCATGCGCCTTTTCGGGAACATATATCTGCAAGCCCAGGAACTCCTGCCTCGCATAGTTGCACTTCTCCGTCGGCCACACCACACACGGAAAGCCGTCGGTGGCATTGGCTTCGCGCCAGTCTTTAGTCTCGTGCCTGCGGCTCACATAGCTGTACACCTTGCCGTCGGGCCTGTCGTCGAAAAGGTAGAAGATATCCATGTGGCAGCCTTTGTAGCTGAACTGGTCGAGTATTATGCGCCCGGTATCCTTGATATAATCCTGACGCTCATGCTTGAAGCCGTACCTGGCCATGAGCTCCACAATATTGTCGGGACGCTCGTCGATGGGCAGGGCCATGTCGATATCGTTGTCGTGCGGTATGAAACCATGCTCGCGGATCACTCCGAGCAGGGTGCCGAAGTAGGGTATCAGATGACCGCCGATACTCGATATGGCCTCGTCGCCTTTGCGCAGTGTCTCGATGCCGTACTGCCTGAAGGCACGCACCTTCTTCTTCATCGCGAAATAGGTGTCTATTTCGACAGCTTTCTTGTAGAGTCCGAGTTTTCTCGAGATTTTCACCAATGTGTCTCTCATGGCGTGTGTCTTTATTTGTCTGAAGATGCAATATCCTCTTTGAATGTTATCTTGCGGTTCTTTTCGTCGCCTTCCACCACGGCTATCTTCACACCCGGCATATAGCGGCGCACCACACCGCAGTCGTCGGTGGCGGCAAACTGCGGGTCTTGCAGAGCACGCTGGTAGGCGTCGCGTATCAGCGGAAGACGGAAGGCCTGCGGAGTCTGTGCACGCCACATCAGCCTGCGTTCCGGTATGCGCGCCACGAAGCGAGGCATCTCGAATTTCCCGCTCTCCATTCTCCACTCTCCGCTCTCCATGTTCATGTCGGGGTGCACCTCCCACACCGTATCGGTGCTCGGCACCGCCACCCCCACAGCCTCGTGCCATGCAAGGGCCGCCACCACCCTGTCCACTATTTCCTTGCTCACCCACGGCCGCGCGGCGTCGTGGAGCAGCAGGTTGGTGTCGTCGGGCTCGTCTATATAGGCCGTCACGGCATTCAGCGACGACATATAGCGTTCGGCTCCGCCGTCGATCAGCCGCTTCAGCTTCTTCCAGCCATTGCGGGCCACTATGGCCTCCATCTCGCCCCTCCAGTCGGGATGCACCACCACGGCCACCTCGTCGATAGCCTCGTGGCGGCAGAAGGTCTCGATGCTGTGCTCTATGACCGTGCTCCCGTCGAGCGGCATAAATTGCTTGGGCACCGGCCCACCCATTCGGCTGCCAATGCCACCCGCCAGTATAACCGCAATGTTCCTCACTTTAAAACAACATAATATTGGGCATACACAAGGTATGCCCCTACTTTAAACTTTAAAACTATAAACTTTAAGCTCTGACCTTCCCATACAGCAGGGCGAACAACCCGCCCCACAGCGCCACAGCGCCCAGCTGCACCATCCAGTCGGTACCGACCAGCACGGCGGGTGCCATTATCAAAGCCTTCAGGCCATAGTAGACCACCTTGGCGGCCAGCACAGCCACCAACACGGCGGGCAGCACACTCCAGCGGCGCTGCAGCCAGCCAAACACAGCGGCCACAGTGGCCAGCTCGGCCATCATGCACACCATCTTGTCGGCCGTGGGCATACCCACCACCAGGCAGCTCACCAGCGGCATCAGCACCGCCAGCAGCAGCCCGTTGCGCCAGTCGCGGCGCACAAGCATGCCTGCCAGCAACAAGGCCAGCATGGGGTTAAGCATATAGAGAGGCAGCGCCAAAGCGTGGCTCAACGCCGGCACCATGCATGCAGCAGCCACAAGTGCCACATCGGCAACAGCATAGCCTGCGATAGTCTTTGTCTTTACATTCACCATTTTATGTAGTTTTGTTGTTACTTAACGACTGCAAAATTACATCTTTTTTTCCATCTGCCAAAATAATTTATCTAATTCTGCGTTATTCAACCACATAATACAAATCGACAAAACCTGTAACATAGTAATATAACGCAATTGCAACCGATGAAAAAGAATATCATCTTCCTCGCCGCCGCTCTGCTGCTGACATCCGTGTCGGCCATAGCGCAAAACAAGATTGACAAGCAAGGCCGCCGCCAGGGCCACTGGGTCCGCATCGACAAAGACGGCAGCAAGATTTACGAAGGCGACTTCGTCGACGGCCAGGAGACCGGCACCTTCACCTACTACTACCACGACGGCAGCGTGCGCCTGCGCAACACCTACACCGTGCCAGGCCGCGTATGCACCCACGAAGCCTACGACGAACAAGGCCACCTGCTCGCACGCGGCCAATACAACCAGCGCAACCGCGACGGACGCTGGCAGTTCTTCGCAGCCGACGGACGCGTGGTCAAAGAGGCCGAATACAGCATGGGCGTCAAACATGGCCTGCACGTCATCTTCACCGCCAAGGGCGACACCGCCGAAGTGACCCACTGGCGCAACAACCACCGCCACGGCCGCTGGTGGAAACGCATCGGCGCCAAAGGCTACATCACCGGCACCTACCAAAACGGCGGCCTCGAAGGCCGACTCGTCGAATACGACGACAACGGCACCCTCGTGCGCGAAGGCAACTACGCCGACGGCTTCAAACACGGCTCCTACCGCTACCTCGACGCCGATGGCGTCACCATCGACGAAACTTGGAACCACGGCTCCATGGCCGACCGCCGCATACGCCTCGTCACAGACAAGACGCTCTATATCTCCATCTTCGACATGGCCTGCCTCGCCCCTCAAGGCAAAACAAAGACCGTCGTCGTGCTCAAAGACGGCACCAAGCTCGTCTGCCGCGAAGCCACCGAACCCGTCTACGACCGCATCGGAAGCGAAAACTTCGCCTTCGCCAACCGCAAAGGCCGCGTGCTCGTGGCTATGGACTGCGTGCAACGCATCGCCAAAGACAACGAAGGCCGCGACATCCTCATCATGGAGCCGCAACCCGACTTTGCAATCTACCCCGACGAAGACGGCGTCAAAATGGTGCGCAGCGCACAATACACCGACGAATCGCCCCTCGACAAAATGCGCGGGGAATAAACCATGAATGGCATATTTTAGGTTAGAAGAGGTTAAGGTTAGAGATTATAGGTTAAGACCGACGCACACCAACTGACCAACCACCAACCTAATAAAAAAGACGCGGGGTTCAAAACATGAACCCCGCATCCTCCATTAAACACTATTACAAAATCCAAAATTTAGAAGGTATTCTGGAAACCTTTTTCGGGTGCAAAGATACACACTTTTTCCAAACCAGCCAAATATTTTTTCATTTTTTTTGCGAAATTTTATATCAAAAACACCTATTATCGCTAAAAATAAACCGATTATGACCATTGCCGCACATACTCTCGGATGCAAATTAAACTACGCAGAAACATCTGACACTCTACGCAAATTGGCCTCGGCAGGACACAAAATAGTAGATTTTGGTCAGCATGCCGACCTATATATCATAAACACCTGTACGGTGACATCCGTAGCCGAGAAGAAGTGCCGCACCGCCATACGCCAGGCCCACCGCCTCAACCCCGACGCCAAAATCGTCGTCATGGGCTGCTTCGCGCAGGTCGCCGCCGGCGAAATAGAGAAAATCCCCGGCGTCACCCTCGTCCTCGGCAACGACCGCAAACACCTCCTGCCAGAGATAGTGGGCAGCGGAGAGCGGAAAGTGGAAAGCGGAAAGCGGAAAGTGGAAAGTTGGCTGACGCGCCCGCCACTAACGCAATCAAGCAATCAAGCAATCAAGCAATCAAGCAATCAAGCAATTACTGACGCGCCAGCCACTAACACAATAACGCAATCACACAATAACACAATCACTAACGCAATAACACAATCAAACAATAACGCAACCACCAACACTTTCCCCCTACAGTATTCCTCCGCGGGAGGGCCCGCCCGCACACGCACCTTCTTCAAGATACAGGACGGCTGCGACTACTTCTGCACCTACTGCGCCATCCCCTTCGCCCGCGGACGCTCGCGCTCGGCCACTATCGACGAAACCCTCTGCATGGCCCGCCGCATTGCCGACGAAGGCGCACACGAGGTGGTTCTCACCGGCGTCAACACCGGCACCTTCGGCCTGCACCAGGGCGAAAACTTCCTCGACCTCCTCCGCGGCCTCGACAAGATAGAGGGCATACTGCGCTACCGCATCTCGTCCATAGAGCCCAACCTGCTCACCGACGACATCATCAGCTTCGTGGCCTCCTCCCGCGCATTCCTCCCCCACTTCCACATCCCGCTCCAGGCAGGCTCCGACCACGTGCTCGCCCTCATGCACCGCCACTACGACACCGCCCTCTACCGCGCCAAACTCGAACGCATCAAGGCCGTCATGCCCGACGCCTGCATCGCAGCCGACATCATGGCGGGCTTCAACGGCGAAAACGAAGAAGAGTTCCAAAAGACCCTCGCCTTCGTCGACTCACTCCCTATATCATACCTCCACGTCTTCACCTACAGCGACCGCCCAGGCACCGCAGCCCTACGCCTCGGCGAGAAAATACCCATCCCCGTGCGCCACGAGCACACCGCCCGTCTCCTCGAACTCAGCGAACAAAAACACCGAGCCTTCATCCAAAGCCAACTCGGCAAGACTCGCCCCGTCCTCTGGGAAAGCAAACAAGTGGAAAGCGGAAAGCGGAAAGCGGAAAGTGGAAAGTGGAAAGTGGAAAGTGGAAAGTTGGCTGACGCGCCCGCCACTAACGCAATCAAGCAATCAAGCAATCAAGCAATTACTGACGCGCCAGCCACTAACACAATCACACAATCACACAATAACGCAATCGCCAACACTCTCCACTCTCCACTTTCCACTTTCATGGAGGGCTGGACCGACAACTACATCCGCGTCTGCCGCCCCTACGACGCAGCTCTGGCGGGCACCGTCGAGAACGTCACCCTCTCCGCCGACAATATACTCCGCGACGAAATCCAATAGTCCACATAATGAATGCGTGATTGTGTGATTTCGTGATTTCGTGATTTCGTGATTTCGTGAATGTGTGAATGCGTGAATGCGTGATTACATAATTGTGATGACTTCTATAAATCGCCTCGAAGAGGCATCACTCTCAATTACCCCACACGGAAGTGTGGGGTAAATCAAGCAGATGCTCACCCGCGTCTCGGAGAGACGCTACTAAAAGTGAATTAATAGAACCACCCGTGCATGAATGCGTGATTGCGTGAATGTGCGAATGCTTACACAGCAAACACTAACGCATTAACGCAATAACACAATAACACAATCACCAATACTTTCCACTCTCCCCACCCCATCCTCTTCGCCCGTTGTACAGTACTTGTACAGTATATGTACAGTACTTGTACGCTTTATAAACGTACAAGTACTGTACAAGTAGCGTACATATAGCGTACAACGAGGCAAGAGGTGCCATTGTAGGCCAGTGCAAAACACTGAGCGTCAATAACCTCAAAAATAACCCCTCGCGGATTGCAACCGCAAAAAAAGGCGATTTTGGAGAGCCCCGCAGGGGCGGCACCCGATTAGCCGTGGGCGCAAGCCCGCGGTCGCAGCGCCTCCCAACATCCCATCGAGCCCCGCAGGGGCGGCACATAAGAGTGACTGCGTAGGCTTTGCCACTCTACCACTTCGCCACTTTTTTCACATACCAGCGTTGCAGATTCAAAAAAAATATGTATCTTTGCAGTGTCGAACAACCGAAGCGTCGACGGGTCACGCAACAACTATCACGCTAACCCATAGCACATTGCGCACATCCTGACAACAAAGCGGGTGGGAGACAGGACAAGAAAAGAAACGTGAGCGAGACGTTTTATCTGCGGCATATCGAACTTCGCAACCTCGAAAAACCAACCGCACGATAAAGCAACTGCCACTGTTCATGGTTGTGCCGGGTATCGTCTGCATACCCAGAGCCACAGCGTGGGCTTCGGCATTGCTTATCCTCGGTTGGTGGGCAATGCGAAGGCCTGATATGCGGGATAGGCGATGAGCTGCGATACCCGCGCTTCTTTTTTTATAAAAACCGTGGCCAGGTATCATCCACAACCAAACAAACAAAAAATGAGGATGACATACTCAAAATTGACCAGTATTGTGCTCCTATGCTGCTTTTCAACAGTGGCATCGGCATCGATGTGCAGCAGCAGTCCAATCAAAGAGGACAACCCAAAAATCAAAAAGGAGATGATTGTTGTTCCCGACACGACCGTCGTTGGAATTATTGGCGAAGAAGCCGCCAACGTGCTTTTTACAGCCAAAAAAGCAACATTATACACAATGTTGCCTACTGTAAGGCCCAAAGACCAGGATCGCACAATCGGAGGTATTCTCGTAGACAAAAGCATTCGCAAACTCAACCGCAACGAGCAGTACCTGTTCCAATATCTCTTGGCAGACAGTTTATCCTACACCGACATTCCATTGGTGCCGACAACAAGATTTCTTCCGACCGCAGCCATAGAGTTTGAGAGCAAATATGGCACCTGCCAATTATTGTTCTCTCTCACCAGCCAGGAAGTCGGTGTCGTGGTCAACGGAAGACAGACTGTGGTGAAACGTTACAGGAACGCACGACTGATTACACGCTTCTTTGCCGGCCAGATCGATGACAAATTTTATCAAGACATCTTAAAATCGCTTAAATAATGAAAAAGATTATCACAATCCTGATTGTTATGGCCTGTTGTTCTATGACAATGGCCCAACAGCAGAAGTTGAGACTGCGCACAATAGTATTTGGCGACACTTACGACCGTAGCATCGGTGTGGGAGTGGAAAAGAATTTCACCCACTTCCAAATGATGAACGACAACATTGCCGCATGTTTAGACTTGGACGAAGATCCTGTCCAGCATGTGGGCACGGAGTGCAGCAAAGAGTATCTTATGAAATGGCTGAAAAGCTTCAAATGCAATGAGAACGACATCGTCATTTTCTGCTACCTCGGACATGGCGGTCGCTCGTATCAAGACACATCTAAATTTCCTCAGATGTGCCTCGGTAGCGACTATGAAGACGAATGGGTCTCTATGGAAGCGCTCAAGAAAGCAATAATGGACAAGGGGCCGAGGATGTTGCTGATGCTGGGTGACTGCTGCAACAACTTCAGCAGCGGAGTGTCACCCAAATACAGCTTGATGAGCTACGCCGGAAACACAGAAGTCGAAAATCTTGAAATACGAAACATAAAAGAGCTGTTTCTCAACTTCAAAGGCTGTGTGATAGCATCTGGCTGCAAAGCTGGCGAATATTCATGGATAAACACAGACCCGAGCAACAAAAGCCAAGCTGGTGTATTCCTGGATTCTTTTATTTGGAACCTTTCGCACTATACAAGAACCGAAAACGGCAAATGCGATTGGGGTACTCTCCTGAAGCGCGTCAGCACACACGTTGCTAATGTTGACATCGTTGATGCCAACGGACAACACTGGCGTCAGCATCCGGAATATCGTGTAGAGCCCGGAAATGGTGGAAGCAAAGACGATGTAGTAATTGACAAAAGATCAGACGAACTGAAAAAGAAACTTGAATACATAGCCGATGACAGGAACAGCAAGTACGATCGTATAGAGAGGGCCGAACTGTTGTACAAAAACTCATTCACCGGAAATGCAATAGTAAAAGTCGTTGGACGTGACAATAAAACAATTATCCAGACCTTGTCTGCCGAAGACTATCTCAACAAAATATCTCTGGCTACACGCTTGCGCAAAGTATCCGTATTGAACGAAACACGCGACAGTAACGGAAAAATCACACAAATGACAGTTCACGAAACATACATTAAAAAGAAATAACGCACACTATGAAAAAGTCAAAACTGTTTTTATGCTTATCCTTGATATTTATGATATCCGGGATGGTTCAAGCTCAGAATAGCGGACTCGGCAAAGAGGAGGAAGCCTCGTTGCAGCAAGCCATTCAACAAAAAGTCGACCAGTTCAACGACAGGTTGACGGAGATATGGCGTCGCCCTACAGATGTTGATCGGTTGGACATGACGAAATACGATAAATACAAAAAGAAATGCATATCCGATGCACTTAAGATGTTTATCGCCAATGGTAACGACTGGTACAGTTACGACACCGTAGAACTTCCACGCGAAGGACGATATATTCTCGACAGCACTTTAATCCATGCCGCTCCAAAGATGCGTGTATCTAGCGTCAACCGTAAAGACGAACGCCCTCTATTAGTGAAAACTTATTTAACAAAAGCCTACAATTCTGGATATGCCAAAGTCGAAGTCACATCGAGCGAAGCCTGCTTCTGCAGCAATTTGCGTAAAGTGAACGATAATCTTTATGAGGCAACGCTTACATTCACCCAACTATTCAAAGCCTATAATGGAGAGGGACGACTTGTATATGGCGACCGCACAACCAAAACAATAAAAGCATACGTATTCCCTATTGTGACAGTGGGCGAAAGAAGATGGGAAATAGCACTTAGTGACATCTATGTAAGCGAAACGAGCAGACTATGAAACGTTGGCTGTTATTCACATTGGCACTTACAATCAACGCCATGTCGTGGGGGCAGGGCGGATTCGACGACAAGAATCCGCTCAGCTTCCAACGGCAAATCAAACAGTTAGACGAATTCATTCTGCGGTTTAATCGCGACGTTGTCCCCGACGGAATGGATTCAACTTCGGACAATGTGCATAAGAAAACACTGATGACTCTGTTTGACTTCGAATATGCCGAAAACAGAGAAAATGAAGTCCTCAATTTCATCAATAGCGTAATTCTCAACAACGAAAGGCTCTCCTATCGCGATACCGGCTGGTATGCGCTGGCTTCTTGCCACGCGACACTCGACAAGAAACCGACCACAGTGATGCTTGTATTGAAGGTGGAGTATATTGATAGCATAATGTACAAATGGGTTATCCATTCAGCCTTCGGCGACGAACTCAGTCTGACACCTTACAAGAAATCAAAGATGCGGAAACTCTTCCCCTTGGAAAACGAAGTGAACTTTATGCAATTATCTACAATCACAAGCCGTGACCAAGAGAATATAATGAACTACTGTGCCAAAGGATTCGAACTAGACCAAACGACAGTCTTCTTCACTCTCGTGGCCTCGAAAAGACTCCACATAGACTACGTTGAAGACCTATCTTACCAGTTGCAAACACAAGAATACTTGTTTTGGATAAAATTCTTCGCCAGAGAGACCACAAACTCTGGCTGGTTAATCTATAACATTAAAAGAAAATGAAAACGATTTTCAAAAGCCCAAAATCGCCACTGTGCTTTTTGATACTTTTGGGGATGTTCGTCATTCCCATACAAACTAATGCACAAACAACAAAAGAAAAATGCTTTGAGACTGTAAACAGTTACTACAAAGCACTCAACGACTACGTAAAATATAGCGACCTCACCGCAGATATCGCCGTCCTTTTTTACATTCCAGACTCAATCAACAAAAACATCGTCCATATTGATTTGCGCTTGTTCGAGGGCAAACCCATTGCAGATAAAACAAGCCTCGAAAGTTATCTGGATGCCATAAAAAAAATAAAGAACACAGGCAAAGGTTTGCGTTTTGAGACATCAATAATCAAAAAGAAATACTCTGAAGAAACCCGATATGTACCCGAACTCCAGAGACGCGGTGTTGTCTCTGAATTACAAGTCGACAAAATGGTGTTTTGCGGCAATGACGAAAGACACATTATCGACAAAATAACACTTGTTGATGGGAAAATAGCAAAAATTCAATCAAAAGAATATGTCAAGCCAAAATCAAGATTTGCAGAAATGGTGGATGAAATCTTTGAACCAGCCGACTTTGAATCTGCAGTTAATGTATGGGGATCAACAAATCTATGCTTTGGAATAACCGGTCAATTCGAAGATTTATCTCCCAGCGATGCCATACACTTGGGCTACGGCTTAGAAGGCAACGGAATCGCCAGCAGAATCAACGATGATTATGACTGGATGCCAATGCTACTCGGCCAGATTTCATGGGATTGCACATACTTCTCGCTGGGTGCCAATATCGGCATCGGCGGATACATCCACGACCAAAAAGAAGAAACGATCTATGGCGAAAGTGTTATTACAAGTGAAGACATGTCGTCGTTTTCATTATTGGCAAGTCCTTACATAGGCATTACAATTCCTTTTGACGAAACTGCATTACGTCTTATGGTTGGATATAATTGGTACTTCATTGCCGGAAGCGAATGGAATGGATTAAGATTTGGCCTCGGCCTTTCATTTGATTAAAAATAATTTAAATATGAGAAACGCAATACTATTTTTAGCCGCATTATTATTGACCGCATGCAGCGAGACAACATGTGTTTGCCCCAAAGGCCATGAGGACTACGTGGGCCACTGTCCGTGCAAGGCCAGCGATTGTGAATGTCCTGTCAGAATTCAGAAAATTGAATTGGATGGAGAAATGGTCATCGACATCTGGGGCAAAGACGACCCTCTTACCGTTGGCGACACATTGTACATACGTGCCAGATCTGAGGATTTCTTCATCAAATCCTTGATGTACGGATACTATATCGAAACATTAGACTTCGATTCGGCAAACGAGCAACTAATTAAACTACTTCTTCCAGAAGGGCATTTTTCAATTTCGATTTCGATAGCTGAGAAGGAAACACGCTCGACAATCAAAAGTACCAGAATCCTTTCTAATATTGTTGTAAATAAATAGATACAATGAAAACACGTTTCATTATCGCAAGTTTTATTACTGGCATCTTATTCTCGGCTTGCACATACGACGAAATATCCCTCACTAACACCGGAACAATCAGCTATCACATAGTACCGTTCAAAGGAGCCACTATATCATTGGATTGTTCGATACCGTATGGAGGCTATTATTTGCAGGAAATGTCGTTGGGTATGAATGACACAACCACGGCACACAACAAAATAGACATATCTCTGAATGGAAACGAGATCATCTCAACAACAGACAAAAAATGGTCGTGTACGATTGACAGTTCCAAACTACAAAAGACGAGTTTGGATTCTCTTTTTATCCATATTGAGCATAGTGGACATTCTGATCGATATGGATGGAATTACAACCGACAAAAGGATGGTTATGCTTTACTGAACCGAAAGGGGGTCTATTCGTGGTCGACAAATATGATACCTCACGCAAGTTACAGTCACTTTTCCATACCAAATGACACTTTAAAACACACATATTATAATTCTATAGCATTGACACATACATCGTATATTGAATACGGTACTGACTATATCGGTTTTTCTCCAGAAGGAGGCAATCAATTGGAAATTGTTGTTGAATATCCAGAAGGAAACAGCTACTATGACAATATTTCCATATGGTATGGCGATGTTTTGTTGGACACTGTGCCACATGGTAAGTGGAGAAAAAGATATTACCTGGACGAATTCCCTTCAGGCGAGAAAGTTTTTCTAAAAAGTGTGCAGAACGAACATGAAAATTGTTATGACATAATCGAAGTGAAGGATTAAAATATTCCAACTATAAGCGAAATGAAAACAACCAAAACATTATTCCTCGCGACAGCCGTAATGTGCTGCATTCAACTGCAGGCACAGCAGGTCGACACACTCAAGCACACGAGAAACACCCTTGAGTACAGAATCACCCCTCCTGATAAAACAATCACCGTCACAGAACGTACAGTCGAGCGTCGCGGCGATGATTCTGTGGTAACCATCACAAGCCACGACTCAATCATTCACCCATCCGACACTATTTTCCGCGAAAGAAAGAGCATCTACAGTTATGTATTCTCATTAGGTCTCGGCACATACAACTCGGCATCGATGGTCGACGCCATGGGAGCCACTGTTCTCGAAGGAGGCAAAAATTTGGGATGGGTGCTCAACACGGAGTTCAACACACTATATCCGGTGTCGGACAAATGGGATCTCGGTCTTAGTCTTGGACTACAGGGCCTATTGTCGCCAGGAGAGCTAGAAGAAAGCTCTATCATACACTTCCCTAACTACGACAGTCTTGAACTAAAAGCAGTAAATCATTATTCAGATTGGAGATTGGGCTTCACCATCGATTTTGTGGCAAGATGGAATATCACACAGAGGACGTCACTTGTGATGGGTATTGCCCCAAAGTTAGGCTTCATGCCATATCACGGTTATCTGCTTTATTCAGTAAACGACAATACCAATCGGCGTGTCGACTACGACAATTTAGCACTGTTCTTGGATGCACGTGGTTTCATTGAGATGGGCTATACTATTCTTCAAGGTGTGAACATGTTTTTGAGAGTTGGTTACAGCCACCCTTTGCTGACACTTAAAGAAAATATTTCCTATCATTTTTGGGACTTAAATGTCTATGGAAAGTCCGCAGGACACGAGTTGATATTCTTGTTCGGCTATCGGGGCGATATTCTGTCTATCGAAAAAACAAAGAGATACAAAACGCCTAACTCCCCCATCAAAGAGAGAGTTGAACGGACATTTTAGCGGATTGACAGCCTGAGTTCCTTGACCGATTATCAAGTAAATTTCAAGGGAAGTCTGATTTTTTTGCAGGCGGGACGCCTGCATACCACCAGCCAGCAATGAACCACCATCTATATGAACAAGAATATTATGAAAACGCTCAAAGTACTGCCATTTGTTTTCGTCTTCGGGGCGATAATGCTCGTATGTTCGGGCTGCAGCGACAGCAATTACCACCATACGAATAAGAGCAGCTACCATTATCCTGTCAACAAGAAGCATGAACGCGTCAGGATGTATAAACACAGCTATTATTCTACGGGAAACAAGCCCGCAGCGGCGAGACGGCGAGGCCTGCTGGACTGAAGCGGAGGCGCTGATGCGGCACAAGTAAATAGTAAAAGGAGTGGCTATCTACCGGGATAGCCACTCTTTTCTTTGTAGTCGCTGACTGCGAGTTCAGTCTTTCTTGCAGCTCTTGCAGCCGCCGCCGAGGCACTTGTAGGCCAGGCCGGCGAGGGCGGCACCCACGAGCGGGGCCACGATGAAGAGCCACAGCTGGCTGCAGGCGCTCCAGCCTTCAGCGTTGCTGAAGAGGGCCTGGCTCAGCGAGCGGGCGGGGTTGACGCTGGTGTTGGTCAGCGGGATGCTCACAAGGTGGATGAGCACCAGGGTGAGACCGATGGCCAGGCCGCCGAACTTGCCGTTGGCGTGGCGGTCGTCGGTGACACCGAGGATGACCATCAGGAAGACGAAGGTCAGCAGGGCCTCGACCAGGAAGGCGCCGCCCATGGAGACTTTCAGATAGTCGGGATTGCCCGTGGCAGCGGCGAACTCAGCGCCGTAGCCGTTGGCGGCGAAGACACCCGTCTGGCCCATGCCGGCGGCATTCCAGATGCAGAGCAGCACGGCACCGGCGATGACGGCGCCGACGCACTGGCTCACCCAATAGAGGAGCATGTCCTTCAACGACATACGACCGTTGACCCACACGCCGAACGAGACGGCAGGATTGAGGTGGGCACCACTGATGTGACCCACACCGTAAGCCATGGCAATGACAGTGAGACCGAAGGCAATGGCCACACCGAGGAAACCAACATGTCCGAACAGCGCGGTACCGCAGCCGCCCAGAACCAGCACGAATGTACCCAGACATTCGGCAAACATCTTGTTGCAAATCTTCATAATGTAATAGTTTTATAAGTTAAACATTTTGCCCGATTAACGTAAAATTAACTAAATTATTATACAAATTGATGTTTTTTTAATCAAAAACTCCTAACTCTTAACTCCTAACTCTTAACTCTTAGCTCCTAACTATCTCAAACGCCACGTCCATCATCTTGGTGAAGGTGGTCTGGCGTTCCTCGGCGGTGGTGGCTTCGCCGGTGATAAGGTGGTCGGAGACGGTGCAGATGCCGAGGGCCCTCTTCCGTTCTCCACTCTCCACTCCCCCGTTTCCACTTTCCGCTTTCCACTTTCCACTTTCCACTTTCCACTGCAATAGGCCGCGTTCATGTAGAGCTGCGCTATCTCCATCTCCACGGCCAGAACGCCCATGCGCTGCCAGCGGTCGTTGTGTGCGTTGACGGCGTAGAACATGTCGGACGAAAGCACGTTGCCCACCCTATGGCGGTAGCCCATGCGCTCGCAGGCCTCCACGGCGCGGCGCGCCAGCTGGAAGTCGGCGATGGGGGCGAAGGTGCCGGGCAGCTCGTACTGCGCGGCGTAGTTGGAGTTGGTGCAGGCACCGGTGGCGATGACGACGTCGCCCACGTGGAGATCCTCCTGGATGGAGCCGGCGGAACCCACGCGGATGATGGTCTGCACATCGTAGAAGTTGAAGAGCTCGTAGGTGTAGATGCCTATCGAGGGGCCGCCCATGCCGTGACCCATGACGCTGATGCGGCGGCCGTTGCGCATGCCGGTGTAGCCCAGCATGCCGCGTACCTGGTTGAAAAGCACGGGGTTCTCCAGGTAGTTCTCGGCCATGAACTTGACGCGCAGCGGGTCGCCAGCCATAATGACGGTGTCGGCAACCTCGCCTTTCCGTGCGCCGATGTGTGGGGTCGGGGTGTTGTCCATATAAGGTTTAAGGTTTAAGGTTTACAGTTTACAGTTTACAGTTTACGGTTTAAGGTTTAAGGTTTAAGGTTTACAGTTTAAGGTTTAAAGTTTTATGGTGGTTGTCGTGGTTATTCCTTATCAGTGATGTCTTTTTAACGAAAGTTTGCAAAAAATATTGCAAACAGAATGGGAAAAGTATGTATTTTTGCCGCCGCTATGAAATACCGAATACTACATCTCATCGCCATCATCGCACTGTCAACCAGCGTCATGGCCTGCGCTCAGAAGAGCGCCTCCCCCACCCCTTACGAGCAGACGGCAGACACCGTCGGCCCGGCGGTGTACTTCACCACCGACATCAGCGCCGAGGCGCTGGTGCGCGTCTTCGACGCCCTGGGCGTCGAACCGCAGGGCCGCGTGGCGGTGAAAATCAGCACCGGCGAGTCGCAGCAGAGCCACCAGCTGGCGCCGGAGCTCATCATGCCGCTGGTGGAGCGCGTGCACGGCACGCTGGTGGAGTGCAACACAGCCTACCCCTTCTCTTCGCGCGCCAAGACCAAGAGCCACGAGCAAGAGGTGCAGCGGCGCGGCTACGGCCACGTGGACATCATGGACGCCGAGGGCACCATGCGCCTGCCGGTCCGTGACACCACCTATATCAAGTACGACGAGGTGGGCAGCCACCTGGCGGACTACGACTTCATGATAGACCTCTCGCACTTCAAGGGGCACGCCATGGGTGGCTTCGGCGGGGCGCTGAAGAATCTCTCCATCGGCGTGGCGTCGCGCAGCGGCAAATTCTACATCCACTCGGCCGGTGCCACCGACAGCCGCTGGAAGACCGCCGAACAGGACGCCTTCCTCGAGTGCATGGCCACCGCCGCCGAGGCGGTGCACCGCCACTTCAAGCAGGAGGGACGCAATATCGTCTACACCAACGTGATGAACAACCTCTCTGTCGACTGCGACTGCGATGGGCACCCGGCGGCGCCGCGCATGAAGGACGTGGGCATCCTGGCCTCCACCGACCCCGTGGCGCTGGACAAGGCCTGCCTCGACCTCGTCTTCGGACACGAGAACGCCGAGGGCGACGACGCCGGTCCCCTGCAGGAGCGCGTCAACCGCAAGCACGGCACCCATATCATCACCCACGCCGAGCGCCTCGGCCTCGGCAGCAGCCGCTACCGCCTGATCAGGTTGGAGCTTTGAGGTTTGCGGTCGGAGATATAAGGTTCCGCCCTCCGAGCGGAGCATTTTTCGAGCGGACCTGGACAATAGTGGGGAGTTGAAAGCGGAGAGCGGAGAGCAACTGCCCAATACCCTCACATTAACGCATTGGCGTGTTGCCCTTATGAGATTCTTGATTCGTTAATGATTTCCCAGCGGCCTTTCTTGTCAGAACCTATACGGCGGATGCAGTTGCAGCCTTGTAAATTCCTTATCGCCCTTGCAATCGTGGGACGCGAAACACCGCACACTGCCGCCAGCTGTTCGTAGGAATAGTCTGGATGTGTGCCGATAGCCGCCAACACCGCTTGCTCTGTCCTGGAAAGCCGGGGTGTATCGACACGTTTTACAGTATCATTTGCAGTATCATTTACAGTATCATCCCCGTCTCTCATCAGTCGGAGCAGGTCGAGCTGGGTAGCGATTATACGGTCGGCAATAAAGTCGGTGAATACTTCTGGGCTAACATGTGCCATTTCGAGCGAATAGATATACTCGTGGCGGAGAATAGCAGGAATGATGGCAATGGTATATCCGTTGCGCAGCAGTGAAAGGTTCATAAGCAAACGTGCCACACGTCCGTTGCCATCAACAAATGGGTGAATGAAAACGAAACGTTGGTGCAGCATAGCAGCCAGTTCTACAGGGTGCAGCTTTTTCTCGTTATCGTTGTACCACTTGACAAGCTTCTGCATCTCTGCGGAAATTTTCGATACTGCAGCCACAGCATAGCGGCTGCCGCTGATATACACCTTCACCGTGCGGTAACGTCCAGCTTCCTCAGCATTTATCTGTTGGTAGAACAGACGATGCAGAGTGATGATATCTTCCTCACACAGCTTTTCATTCTCGGTGATACTGTAGATATAGTCATACGCCTTGGCGTGACCAACAGCTTCGTAGTGGTCGCGCAGAGGCTTGCCTTCTATTGTCAGTCCATCCTCGATGACAACCTTGGTCTCCGACTCCGTCAGACTGTTTCCTTCCAGTGCGTTACTGGTATAGGTCAGCCCCACACGGTAGTATTCACGTAGCGAATTCAGCGTCTCTGGTGGCAGAGGCCGATAAGCAGAAAGCTTTCGGTTGTTCTCGTCAGCCTGATTGTATTTCCTTGGTAATTCCGTCATATTTAGTCTAACTATCTTTCTGTATTGTTTTATGTCCGCCCTATGATTGTTTCCGGGTGCAAAGATACGGGTTTTATTTCAAATGTCAAAAACACATATTAACACATTTACGCATTGGCACATTGGTGCCACGTGGTCGCCGACCTCAGTTTAAGCAATCGATTATTCAAGATTTACACATTCACACATTCATTAAACTTGTTTTACATTTCTTACATATTCTAGTGGGAGTAGAGAAAAGCTGTTCAATCACTTTTAGCAGAAGAGAAATCTATGTATTGATTGAATGTGGTTTTGAAAAAATCATTAAGATAAGGTAAGGCATTTAGATTAGCCGTTTCTACTAGATGATGATCTTCTCGAGAACTATTTGTTGAATTTATTTTTAGTTTAACAAGGTCCCCGTCTTGATTTTTTTCGGTTTCAAAATAAAAAATATTGTTTTTTGAATCTCTTAAATAATCAAAAGGGTTTTTCATCATATAGAATAGCGGGTATAGCAAAGACGCATATTCAACATCGCTATATTCACGTTTATACGACAAATCTTGAATAATCTCTTTTATAGATAGACCACATTCTATCATGAAAATAATGAGATGAAATAATGGTAATGATGTGGAAACACCCCATCCTTGGCCACACATTTCTATATAATCATTTTTAATTCTATCAGTTGTGTCAAAATTACACAGCCTTGTAATATCTCGTATTGATAAGGACTGAATCTTTTTAGGTAGATTTGACATGTATGGATATAAATCCGGAAAGGAAAGTGTATTAGTTAGTTGCTGTATAAAATCTTGTTCCAAGTATGACCGAAAACTGTATCTAAATGGTTCACAAGCAAGAAACTTGCTCATATAGCCAGGATAATTGGCTTCTGTTCCATAGAAATGGTGGAAAATATGCTCTGTCGTTTCATAGTCCATTACAAGGACAATGTTGTCAAACCCAAACTTGTTACATACTTTGTCGGGATTTGAAGTGTCATCGATGTGAGCACTCAGCACATTAAGTATTCTAAAAAGATGTTGTGGGTCAAGTCTATCTAGATCTTCAAAAATTAGAATGGTTTTCTTCGCCTTGTGGTCAGTGCCATGATCTTCTTTTATCCACTTGATAGTTTCTCTTATTAATTCAGTATAACCATCCTCTTCATATATTCCACCACGTTGATTTTTGAATTTAGACAAATAATCGTCCGCAATATGTTTTTGTTCGTTATATGTTTCTTTGGCTTTGATAAATCTCTGAAATATATTGTCATATATATTCCCTCCTGGAATAAAGGAAAGCAAAAATGAGATGACGGATGATAAATCGACAAATGATTTCACCGCTTCAAAAAATGCGTCCAAGTCAAGATTGTTCAATTCCTTTCTTTCGTGCATTTGAAGGATAATGTCCCGTTTGATATACTCAAAAATATCCTCGTTAGTTGCCACAGAATAGTTTACGGGATATACTGTAAAGAATTCATATTTTTCGGACAATATTTGATTATTGGTTAATTCCTTTAGAAAGTAGGTCTTACCATCTCCAAACTTTGCTGACAAAATGATTCTATCCGAGGAGTCTAAGTATTGGACAAACTCTTCAATCTTAGGCGAGACATCATATCTTTTATGTTGTAATTTCATTTGGTTTTTTCGAAAACATCCTGTTTTGTTGTATGTCAGGTCAACTCATTCTTGAAAATTCATCTTTATGTTCCTCGTTTGTCAAATTAGAAAATCCACTTGGAGATTCTATCCCAAATAATATCAAGCATAACATCTGTCCTTTTGTCTACCATCTCTATATTCCAAGAGTCTTCAATGTTTAGTAATGAAATAGACGAAAGATGTTGATTGAAGTTGCATTCTTTCAACAATTTTATTGTGTCAGCATTGAATGTTATGCCGTTGTCTTTTGCCCGTTGTTCTATTTTGGCAATATTATCAGGATCAGTTTCTGCTACGCTCTGATAATACAATAGTTTCTCTTTCCATCCTTTGTTTCCCGCAGAAGAATTTAAGTCTTGAGGAAGGAGCGTAAGATTTCCTAAAGACTGATATGGCTCAATTGTTGTGTCATATAAATTTTCATCCCACATGGAGTTTTTATTCGTCTGTGGAGCAATATGTTCAATTGTTTTTAAGTCACTTGAGATCCACTTTTCAACACACAAATACCGAGAACAGCCATCACGTCCGATTTTAACAAGACCTCTGTTCGCTTCATCGGGAATTGTGTCATGTGCTACAGTTAAGAGTGCCAATCTAATTATTTCTTTACCAGTAGAATCATATTTTAAATAGTTCTTCGCTTTGTTTTTCCAGTCCGTTTTTGTTCCAATGCCTTTTTTGTCCAAAATTTCTTTAAAATATTGACGTACCTCATCAATGGTAATATTCTTATGCTGTTTAAAGAACTCGCGATATGATGTATCTAGTCCAGAGTTGGAAGCTGTTGATCTCCAAAGAAAATAATATGCTGCAATTGCCTTTACAGTGCTAACAAATGAATCTGCAGACGATGGCTCTTTTTCTATGACTTTATTATATATGGTGGCCAACATCGTAATGGCCATTTTGTGGTTAGTTGCTTTTAAGAAAAGAATAAGCATCGAGGCTAAATCTGCATCAACAGAAACGTCAATTCCAGGAAATATAGACCCATTCCGACCATCGTATTTTAACCAGTTATAATAAAAATCAGCATAATTACCCATTTTTTTTACGAATTCCAATTTCGTATTATAGTCGTTTAATGACCTGTATGCGTCAATGAGCTCTCTACGCTGTAAACTAAAATGTGTAGATATAGTTATTCCTTTGTAGGCGATAAAGAAAGACGTTAAGTAATCATTAGTCCGTCTGTTTTTTGTTTGGGCATCAGCTTTTCCTCTATCAGAGAGAAACTCTTCTACTTTTTTGAAATATCTATCACTATCAGAATCTTTATACTTGTGGTTAAAGGTCTTTTCTACAGTGTTAACTATCATTGGCTTGAATGTTTCCAAGGCAGTCAATGGTGTTCCCGTCGCATTTAGTGATTGGAACATGTCAAATGCCCACTCTTCATTAGTAGGTTGTATGATAGTAAAACAGCATCTGTCTAGTAGATAATGACATACAGATAGTGTTTGAACCAATTCGCATAATATATAGGATTCGGTTCGCTTTGAGTCAAAATCCTTTTGATTGATTATTTTTATTAAATCAGGTCTGTCATATTCCCAAATGGAAGATTGTGGTAAATTTGAAAAAATATCCCAGGCTGGAACAAACTCATCATCCTGTTCAAGATGGGCTTCTGCAACCTCTTTTTTTAGCCAGGACTCGATGAGTCTTCCGTTTTTATATACAGAAGTATCATAAAATCGATGTTGTCGTATAGATAAACTGGGGTATGGCTCATTCGATAAATGAGCTTTTATGAAATGAGCCAAATAGTTCGATAATTCTGATGTATAAGCGGTATCTTCAGCGTCATCTCGAGTCCAATAGTCAGATTGACCACGTATTATTTTGGGTTTCCATCGGGGTGTTCCTCTTCTTAGATCGAAGGCAAAAATGGTCAAAAGCTTTTCGTACCATGTTGTACATATTTCTTCCACACTTGTGGATATGGTCATCTTATCGTTTACTTTTTTCCTTATTTCAGATAGTCTTTTAACAAGTAATGTGGCCATTAATGCTACCGTAGAAACTCGTTGTTGCCCATCAATTACTTTTTCAATTCTTTGAGGGATGGCTTCTTTGTCAACAGGGTCAATTTGTGTACCATCAGGTTCAACAACAGTGATTAGAGTTCCTAGAAAACGAATTTCTTTTGCTTCTTCATTTTTGTCACTAGAAGCAATACGTTGTATTCCTCTAGAAATGTCTTCAAGCAATTGCTCAATATTGTCATTGCTCCAACTGTATTGTCTTTGATAAAGAGGTATATATAATCCTCGCTCAGATTGATTGAGAAAATCATAAATACTTTTGTTCTCAGTAATAAATGATTCTTTGATATTTAACACTGCCATAGTTATATTGTGTTTTTTATATAAAACAATTTGCACACATTATTTCATCGCCAAAAATATCTGCAAGGGTTGTGCCTTTTTCTTGCTTTCTATTTTCTTCTTGGCGTTTGATTATATCAAGTTTGATTTGACGTACACGCTCAGGTTTGCATAGTTCCTCCAAACTTTCATTTTGATTCCAAGTATATCCGTCTTTTTCAAATTCCATTGCTTTTTTATATAGGTCAGGATGCTGTTCCAGGAGCCAAATCCACTCTATCTTCTGTTGAAAGAAACAGAAATAACAGCCCGATCGACTACGGCAATATGTTCCCTGTTTTCCATCCACTTCAAAGGGTATCTCCTCATAGTATGCAGGAACTCCGACTCCACTTTCCCTCAATATTCTAAAAATATCGTCCTTTACAAGAACATCCGTATTATCTAACAATGGAAATTCATCCAACTTCCCCACAGGATAATCAGTCGTTTTCAGATATTCAAAAACCACATGATTGAATAACTTGATATCAAAATCAAGTAAAGCATTCATTTTTTTTGAATAGAAGAATGTTTTTGAAAGAGGTTTTCTCACGACATCCATTAGTTCATCTTTCATAATTCCGTCCGGACATAGTTTGTCGTATATATCAATCAGCTGGTTTATGTTGTCATTATGTAGCACTTTGTTGATTACATCAATACTCCATATATTTTTTCTAAATGGGAATATTGCTTGAATGTTTGGCTTAGATGAAATATACCCATCTCTGTCCTCATCACCTCGAATACCTACATAAGAAATGGCATAGTCATCGCCAACAAATTCCTCAAATCTGTCAAGTTTCATTTTCTTGGTACACCAACGCGCTTGAGGCGAAGGGAGAAAACCGCCCATGGCTTTCAAATAATGATGGAAAGGAGTTGGTTCTGGACTGTTTTCAACTTCTACAGCCTTTAAACGAACAATCTTTCCCAAATACGCTTCTAGACGATTGATTAGAGCTTCAGTTTCGTCTAATTCGCATCCCGTATCTGAATTATAATACTCAATCCCCAAGTTCGGGTATTTCTGTTTCAGATAAATAGCAAGTGCTGCGCTATCTTTGCCACCGGAAATACCTAATATATGCCGTATATTCATTTAATCGCCTCCTTTCATTTTTTTGTTCAATAGGGAAAGAAGTGTACAGACATCCACGTTGTTGTTGCCAGAAAGAATTCGATTTATCTTGTCTTCCAGTTCGGAAGATTTTTTCTTGTCTTTTTCGGGAAGAATATAAGTCTGTGTACGGATGTTTGTGCCTTGATTGGTCACCAAATCGAATGAGTAAGCGTCGCTATTGTCGGGCTCTCTCAACCGTCGTGATATGTCGGAATATTTTTCACATTCACGGAACATATAGATGAGGTCGTCAACAAGTTTATCTTCTTGCTCGTCACGCAGAGTGTCGAGGCGCTGGTCAAGTATGGTATAACAGATAGACTGATACCACTGCGTGCGATTGTCGTATTCGGTCATCACGTGGTGATAAAACTCCTTCTGTTTGCCAGTGAGGAGATGCGTCTTGACATTAGCCAACCGCTGCCGGATTTCAGTTATGTATTCTGAGTAGTCACCCGAATCAAGATCGAATTCATCAACAAGGCGTTCCTCAATACGGTCAATCAGATTGGTGTAGCAAGTGCGAAGCTCGCGAATGGCGCGTTCAATAACCTGCCCATACTCATTAATGGTCTGTTCGTCTTTCATCTTAGTGCGGTCAAAACCCAGAGCGTCTGGCAAGTCTTCGAAAAATGCTTGTTCTGGGTCTTTGGCTTTGGCAAGTACATCACGGAAGCGCATTGTGGAACGGTGGTTGAACTTGCGGGTGTTTTTGGTATAGTCGTTTAGATGGACATAGAAGTGGAGGAAGGGCTTGATGGTCTCAATAAAACTCTGAGTTGATATCGAGAACTCATCGCCGAGATTGACAAAACGGCGATATTGGTTGAAAAAACTGAGTTTGACTCCGTCGACTGCAAACTTTTTCACCTGATAGTCTCGAGGATGTTTCTGAAGCAGATCAAAGAATTCCATATTGACATTTGGGATAAAGCTGCCACGAGTGGCATCATAGAGGGCAAAATCCTGCCTACGAATAAACAGATAAGTTGGAATCCAGAAGTCGAGCAAACCCTGTTTCACCTTGTAGGGTTTGTCTGTCAGCATCCCTATCAGTTCGGAAATACGCCGAGGTTTATTGACGGTACTTTGCAAAAAATCTTCGGAGGCGTCCCATAGTGGCTTGAACCCCTCTTTGATGTCGGCATCAGAGAATTCGCCATTCTGGTGCAGCCCCGTATCCTTCAAAAGAGAGTAGTAGATGGTCTTTTCTGGAGGGAATTTATCTTTGGGAAATCTAAGGTCTTCTTCTGCATTGTGTTCTATGAGTGCTGTCAAATAGTTCTTGCGGGCCGTCGAAATGCTACCACTTAGTTTATAACGGTTGAACAATTCGTTGTTCATCACGGGAGTCTTGCTGTAGACCTCGTCACACACACGAGATAGCAGTTTGTTGAAATCGCGGTGGGAATGTATGTTCTGTTCCTTTCCATTATAGATCCAAACGACCTTGTCATTGTATGAAAAGAGGCTGTCGCTAAGCTCTTTGTTTAGCAATTCCTGCTCGTGCTCAAGCAGCTTCTTGAATTCGCCTCGGGCAACATTGTCGGTTTCGACGACCACTTGCTTTAGCAAATACTCGTATTTGTCAATGTTGTACAAGTGATTGACCAAGTTTTCCGTCTCCTTAAAGAAAGCAAAAACAATAGCGATGTCAGTGGATGCGCTATAGTCTTTCAAGTCTTTCAGTGCGTTCTTCTTGGTAGAGAAAATCAGTTCTATGTAGCCGTCGGTATCGCCATCGGGAGTTGTCCTTTCAGGTGCCTCAAGAATCTTGTAGTCGAAGAAACGAGGTGTGCCTTTTTGATAGAAATGGGCTTTGACGGGAGCAATACGTTGGTGGAAGAGGTGGATAAGCCTGTCAACAAAAAATATCGGACGGGGAACGCGAAGCCCCGCTTCGTAAAATTCGGCCTCAAGGTCGATATCGGTACCTTCAAAAAGTACAAGGCGTTCTTTATATTCAGCATAGCGAACAATTTTTATTTCGACAAGTCGCCGAATGACATCGTCTGCCTTTGGAATATTCATTGCCCATTTGGCATAGCGTGAAAACTGCTGGATGTCGAGCCGGAAGCCTGCATTGCCAAATATATTCAGCAAACCAAGTGCCTTGATAAGACGGATGGCGACAAGTGATTGTTCATCGGACTCCCACTTTTTTGTTCCCACGCGCTCAATGGAGTTCCGTATCGATGCCCACGACATAGAGTCGGCATTAGCGTCGCTAAGTGTCGATTGAAAGTTGTATGTGATATAGTCGTAGACTTTAGCCAAATTATATGTCAATCGGTCCCCGGGACAAAAATCAAGGACAGAATCCTCGCCTCTTGTGGAAAGAAACGAGAAAAGTGAGCGTTCGTTCTGTCCATAGCGTTGTATGGCGGATGTGACGGCATAGGCAGAGAAAAGATCCAGAGGGTAAAGCTGTAAGGCTGTGGATTCTTTGAAATCTTTTGCTACAAAACCCGTTTCGACGGCGAGTCGATGAAGGTTTTTGACATTGGTGCAGGCTAATGGTTTCAATTCTCCCTGCAATTGGATAGAAGCAAGGTGCAGGAGTTGCTCTACTGGCTCAACAAATGCGACCTCCTGGAAGCGCCCTTTTACCTTCTTCCATTCGTTTTTCTGCTCCTCAGTCAGATCCTTGGCGTACGAGCCAAAATTCTGATGGAGAGTGGTGAGCAATAGAATCTGTCGAGATGGGTGGTTAACGTATTCGGCCAATTGCTGCAGAAAATACAATTCCTTTTCGGGGTTGTTCTTTGCTGCATGTTCGAGAATTTTACCGAATTCGTCAATAACAATCACTAAGAATTTGCCTTGTTTTTGACACTCGTTATAATAGCGATTAAGAGCATCAATGACACTTTCTCCTGATTTGACGTTGCTCAGCTTGCGCTGCAAGATGGCAAGCAGTTCGCAGTAGTCACCAACAATGTTTAGTATCTCATAGCTTGTGGCATCAGAAAGAGTATGCGGGTCGAACAGAATTGGCTTCTGTCTGTTTCGAAGCAGATCAGCTTCCATGGCCACCAAGAAACTTGATTTTCCTGTGCCGTATGTGCCGATGATCGTATACGAATGCACTCCTGACTTGAAGCCATTGACTATATGACTGATGGCTTTCTTTGCGTTAGGGGTTACTATGTAGTGTGAACCCTTGACAAAGCCATTCTCAATATTGGCTGACAGATTAAATGCTCGCTTCATAGTAACCATTTAGAATTGTTTCGGATGCAATGTCCTTGATAAATTGTATTTGTCGGATGCCCGCCTCATCGCTATAGGATAGAAGGCTTGAATACTGGGAAGCCAGCTGTTTTAGCATTTCAATAATCTCAGCATCGGTCATACAGAATGACATTCCAATACGGTGACGGATGTCGTCATAAGCCAATGTGTTGTCACCTTCTTTTTCTTTAAGCTTGTTCAGAGCATAGAGGAATATTTGAGCCGGAACCTTTCGCTTGCCTTCTGTGTTGAAATAATACTCTTTATCATCGTCATTGATTCTAAGCAAATCAAGGTCAATGAACAATGCAGAGAAGTCTTCATTGGATAGTGGCTTTTGTGGCAATGCGTAGTTGTGAATGAGAACATCAATGTCCTTTTTGACAGTGTTTTCGTTGTACACATTCTTCAAACCTTCTCCAGCAAGTTTGTACTTGATATGGTTCGCGAACTGCTCTTTTGTAAAACGTGCACGCTCTCGGTGAAATTCACAGAAGAAAATCTGATAGATGGATGCCTGCCCATTAAAAACGAGATTGAAATGAAGCAACCACAGAGTCGCCAAGTCTTCAAGATAAGGGTCTTTCCCATTGTGGTCATCAAAAAGATAATGTCCCAATGGAGTTATTTCCCCTTTATCATAGATGTCGCAGACCTTAAGCCAATAGCGGATGGAGGAGACCATATTTTTTCCAACGCCAAGATGAATCACTGCGTCGGGAGCGCTGAAATCGCGTTTCTGTACAACAAAATCGTATCCTTTCTTGAGCCATAACGACTTGCAAGCAAAGGATTCGTGGCCAGAAAAGCTGTAGTTTGCCATTATAGTTTGTTCTTTATTTTAAAATGCAAAAATACACTTTTTTTCTGGAATGGCAAAATGAAATTTTTAACGGCTGTTAAAAATGTAATACTGAAATAATATGGTCGCCGAGAGAAAATGGAGAATGCGGTTGCTCCTGCCCGATGCACTTGGCCGTGCTAGCGTCGCAGGCCGTGTTTCCAATGGAGCCAGGTAGAATGGGTTAAACGGGCACGATGGGTTTAATGGGCATGATGGGGATAGGTATAGGGTGGACGGCCGATAACGGCCACCCACGGGAATTGCTATTGTTTATGGGTTGTTTGTGCAATGTGTTTTAGGTGGTACGTTTTTGCAGCAAAGAAGACACAAAGAACCCACGAAGAAGGGACGAAGAAAGAAAACTACCGATGGATCGCCGAGAGGTCACCGTGGTTTGCCGTCGGCTTGACTGACAAGGATTGTCAATAGTCTTTGCATAACCGGCCTCTTTTCTTCCGATTCATGGCACTATGCAGAGACCTGGAATAGACAAGCTTTCTACGTTCTTGCGATTGGATCATTCCTTGTCCTCCTTTTCATTGAATTCAGCGACCCATTCACGCAGTTTGTTTTGCAACAATGTCTTGTCTGGCAGGTACAACGTGTATTGCTGAGCGTAAATATTGGCATCTTCTGGCAGGGTCAATTCGACCAGGGAATTGTTGGCCGTCTCGCACATCAATATGCCTATCGTGGGCTTCTCAAAGTCTTGTTTTACATACCGGTCGTAATAGTTTACATACATCTGCATCTGTCCGAGGTCTTGATGCGTGAGATCGCCAACTTTGAGGTCAATCAGAACATAGCATTGCAGGAGACGATTGTAGAACACCAAATCGACATAGAAGTTTCGTTCCTCGAAGGTGAAGCGTTTCTGCCTGGCCTCGAACAGGAAACCTTTTCCCATTTCCAACAGGAACTGTTGCATACGACCAATAATGGCGTTTTCCAACTTGGACTCCGTATAGGCGGCATCGGGTTTGAGGCCGAGGAATTCCAATGTGATGGGATTCTTTATGATGTCTGATGGCTTTTCTATGGTTTGCCCTTCTCGGGCCAGACGCATCACTTCGTTCTTGTCACGGCTCAATGCCAACCGTTCATAGAGGCTGCTACCCACCTGACGCTTCAGTTGTTTGACAGACCACTGTTGCTGTGTCGCCTCAATCTCATAGAAACTGCGGGCTTCTTCATTTTCAATGCGCATCAGAATTAGGTAGTGAGACCATGAGAGTGTGAAACGGGGCATCTGAATTGTGGCAACGTCGTTGCCCCAATTTGTAGGTTTTTCACTTTCAGGCAATCTTGTTGTCTCTTTCAATTGGGGCAATACCGTTGCCCCAATTGCAGTACTAGTGTAAGCTTGATAGAAAAAACGGCATCGTTTTAGTGTATCATAACTCCAATCGTTGCCATATCTTTCCATCAGTCGGGCAGAGAGTTTTTTCAACACCTGCTGACCGTATGTGGCACGTTCTCCCCGCTGCTCATCCTCAAAGATATAGCGTCCCACCACAAAGCGAGTCCTAACCTCCGCCACATTGACAGCATTGACTGCAAATCGCCGCGATTGTTCGATTAATTCGGAAATTCTTTTGAAAAGAGTATCTGTTCTATTGTCTAATGTGGTCATGTCGCTCATCATTTCATTTTTGCCATTATAATTTGTTCTTTTTTTAAATGCAAAGATACATGTTTTTTATGGAATGACAAAATTAAATGTTACATACACGCGACGTGTTACTCCTTAAGTTCACCATTTAGATATTGTTCGGTGAGCGTATTGTGAATGCAAGAATGCATATTATCCAGAAAATGGTCGACTGCGTTTAACGCATCAAATAACATCAGGAAGTCCAACATAACTTTTCCTTCTACCAGTTCCGTGTTTCTTGACATATACAACTTCCCACAGTCAAGGTGAGTCTCTACGTTGCGGTCATCCCGCCACCAAGAAGATGATGTCGAGTGTTTTTCAAGCAAGGCGGTTAACTCGTGATACTGAAGATTTATTTCTTCTGGGAAATAATGCAATACAGACTTAAGTTTGCCCCATTCCGATTTTGATTTTGTGCTAGTTTCAAAACCATATAGTTTTTTGAAGCCTTCGTTAAGAATAACAGCCATCTTCCCTCTCATGAAACGTTTGTCATAATCCTTATCGGCAAGGACAAAGTATTTGCTGATAATCATACCGTCTGTCATTGTCTGAGCGACAAATATCATGACAGAAATGACTGTTTGGTACATGATGTGGAATTCATCCTGCTTTTCTTTGACTTGATTGAGGATGTTAATGATTTTAGGAAAGCTATGAGAGAATTCTGCAACGTGTTCGTCAATAATAGACACCATTTGCGAACGTACATTTTCGGTCATTGGTTTTCCATTAAAATGTCCCTCGCTAAACCATCGAGCATAGGGATAATTTAGAATCGGTCTGAAATAAATGTCTTCAATATCATCAGTCATATTTCGAAAATTTAAAGTGCAAAAATACATTTTTCCCATAAAACAGACAAGCAAAAAAAATGTTGACAAATAGATGAAGAAAACGGTGTTCTCGCAACTGTGCTACCAATACATGGTCATCCGCAACTGTGCAGAACAAACCGACGGCCTGTTTGCACGTATCATCGGCAAAATAAATGCAGACGCGTCAACAAAATACTGATATACCTCTAAGTGGTCCGGGTGCGCCCCCCCACTGACCACTAAAATCTCCCTGCCTGCGGCAGAAATCTTGGAAATCCTGGAAATCGAAAGTCCATCGTGGATTGTCTGGGTGCAGGTTGTTGGCATATTGGAAATCCTCGCAACGCTCCGCTCGCGCAATCTGCGGCCCACACCCATTTATCCGAGCCACGTTAGTAGCGGC
>JAZNSV010000074.1:0-49353 GCA_045591485.1 Bacteroidales bacterium
AATGAAGAAATGCAGACGCGGCACGCCGCGTCTCTACAGGCGCACAGGCTACTAAACAGCCGCGTTAGCGGCGGCACCACACCCCATCCTTGTGCCGCCCCCAAGGGGGCTCTGTACCGATGTGGCCGTCCTCACCGTGGGCTCGCGCCCACGGCTACATCAGTGCCGCCCCCAAGGGGGCTGCATCGAGCCGCGTTAGCGGCGACACATCATTAGCCGTGGGCGCGAGCCCACGGACGCGCGACACATTCCCCACCACCAGAGCCGCGTTAGCGGCACCACATCATTAGCCGGGGGCGCAAGCCCACGGATGCACGCCACACCCAATTCATCCGAGCCGCGTCAGCGGCGGCACCACCACACCATCGCCCCCAAGGGGGCTAATTTATGATAATTCGTGTTTGATTTGTGGCAATTCATGTTACAAAAAAATGCAGACGCGGCACGCCGCGTCTCTACAGGCGCGAAACCACCGACCAGCCGCGTTAGCGGCGACACTCGGTTAGCCGTGGGCGCAAGCCCACGGATGCACGCCACACCCCATTCATCCGAGCCGCGTTAGCTGCGGCAATCACCTGACGTTCTGTCGATTAGCACCCGAAAAGACCAAAATATTGCTGTATTACGCACTAAATCAATATCATATAGTGTACCCCTTCACCCGTTGTACGATACTTCAACGATATATGTACGATATTTGTACGTTTGGCAATCGTACAAGTATCGTTGATGTATCGTACATGTATCGCACAACGACCGAGGAAGACCGCTGCCAAAACAGGCCGAAACGGCCCCTTGAAGGGTGGCGCCAAAAGTTAAAGTTTGTCAAAACAAGGGAGACTTGTCACATTTTGGCTTTCTAATTCGTCTTTATATATATGACTATGTTGCGCGACACCTGGGAAAACCATCTGCGATATGCCGACCTGCTGCAAGGCAACGTCCGGCGTATCCGCGCCTGCCGCTTCCGCTGGACCAAAAACGGCGGCGAGGCCGTCGAACTGGAGCAGGAGGTCCACACGGCGTTTTTTGCCGCCGTACATACCAAAAACCGCCTTTGACGTTATTGTAATATACTGGAAGTTGTTGTGACATAACATCTTGGCTCGGCGTCACAGAAAACCGACACGCAAGGCGATGCCGTGCAGCACCTGCAGTACCTGCCCTACGGCGAAGACTGGATGAAGTGCAACAGGTTCGACCCGACCGACACCACCCGTCTCGGCATCTACCGTTTACGTTGGAATTCGAAGGGAGAAAATGTATGGTTTGAGTGCGGTTTGCCACTTCGATTTTATGTGCTGATATGATCAATTAGTTGTTGTTTTTTTTGAGGTCAATAGGCTGGGCTAGGTGCTTCACTGCCATCATAGTCAGTTCCCTGCCCTACTCACATTCTTTATTGTTTAATCCAGATACAATTCATTCGATTTCCATTGGACACATGAATTGGCAATCCAAACAGAATCATCTACCCATTCAAAAACAATGAATAGCCTTGTTGAGTCTTTATCCGGAAAGTTCCAAAAAAAAGTCATCACATTAATTTCATCGGTGGTTCCCGATAGTCTCTCAAGAAAACTATCATATATACCATGTGATTCTAAATCAAATTCCATAGTAGCAGTTAACCGCATTGTGTCTGATACAACAGAAGGCTCTGGAAGCATCAACAAAACATCATCTTGTTTCATCCCATAATATGGAAGTTCCGCATCAACTCTTATTTTTGATAATGTCCTCAAGCTATCGTATACATGATATAAATCATATGTTTCATTGTCTTTTGAATGCGCACCCAACAAATATCCCACACCCAGAAAAAGAAGCAGTAATATTGTTGATATAATTATATTTATCCATTTTCTCATAATTCTCTATTATTACTTGTTAAGTTAAATCTATAAAACATGGGGTCTGGAACAACTCCCAAATAATCCAATTGTATTTCCTCTGTCATCCATATTCTCTTTTAACAAATTCCTCCCATCTCTAATAAATATAGCATCAATATTTCGTTGCTCAACAGACTTGGCAGAATTAGCCATAATATTACTTTCCCAACCTGGATTAGGAATAGAATAACCTCCTATAGGGTCTGTATATCTGTCATTTAATCCTAACAAATGTCCAAACTCATGAGCTGCCGAGTTTTTTTGAATCGGATGGGATGTTCCAAATTCCGCTATTACTGTTATCTACTTTACTTCGATTAATTCTTCCCACACCAATGTAATTCGTTTTCCCATCATATTTTCGTTTACTCTCATAGTAAGCCTGATTATCTACAGTTACATCCACATTGAAATTAACTGTATACGTTTCTCCATTATATTGAATCGTCCACGCTTTCCCTTCATTATCTTTTCCCCAACTATCCATAATTTTATTTTTATACATTGCCTGGGCACGAGTCACATCCTTTCCGCTGATATTTTTCGATGCTGCATACAATACAATTCGTGCATTAATGTTAATAATTTTTTTATCAGTATTGACAACCACTTCAGCATCTTTTCCGTCGGGATCAATCATTCTCACAGGATTCCATACACAATACGTATACGGAGAAATATTCGGGTACTTATCGACCATGGGATCCACGCTCAGCCAGCCAGTCAGCACCTCACTCCAGTAGTACCTGGCTCCGTAGTAGTGGAAGCCGGATTCGTAGTCCTTCTCTTTCCCGTTGGAATTCGACGGGGTAAACCATGCTGGATTTGTATGGTTTTGCAGTGCTGTTATATGTGCTGGTTTGTTCAAAATATGCTGGTTCTATAATGGCGTCATTGACAAATCTCACTTACATTTTAACGCTTCACTCTGGCAATAAAACCATCTCACCGCGCATGATCATGTCCTCCATTTTTATTGGGGTAATGGATTGGATTTCTTTTACTCTTACAGGTAATCGGTAGGTATTATCAATTTGCAATTGTCCACGCAGCAGTGCTATTGTAATAAACAATTGTTCATTGTTCATTGTGATAGTGTCTGTCAAGCAATTTGAATTAAAGTCAATCCACTTGGATAAATTGATATTATATATACTATTTTGAAATTGACAAGAACTGTCTGGGAATGAAAACTTGGCCATTTCGATTAAATACAAATGGAAAGGTGGGATAGCATAATAGTCTTCTTGCATTTTCTTTTCAAAACATGAAAGTCCAGATATGTCAAATTTCACCATGATATTTGTAGGAATCAATAATGTATGTGTTTGCGGTTCCTCGTTGTTCTTGCCAAAACAATTGACAACTATACAGTATACGGAGTCGTACTGGCAACAATACTTGCTCTGTGCCATAGGACACCAACACGCCAACAAACACGAGAACAGCATAAGATATCGTTTCATCTTTTATTTTTGTTCTTCTGGCAGCAAAGGATTGCTTAACAGCCTATTAATATCATCTTGATTTGGCAAATCCGTACCTGGGGAGTAATTGCCGATTCCTCTTTCTGCATTATCACCATTGAAAAAAGGAGTGTGGAATATCTCATGAATACGTTGCCTATTATTATCATATTTTGCATTCATGGTAATATATTTGTTATTTTCTGTAATACCGCCTACAACGGTAATGATTCCATTCTCATTGTCTCTTGTCGGGAAAGCTGTTTTGATTGATGCTGGTAATATGGAAAAATAGTTCCCATACGGATCAGCCTCTGCGGCATTGATGGCATCAACCGCCGTACCGGCTGCAATAAACATCAAATCAAAAATGACATCGAATAATTCCCCATCATATTCGTGCTGGTATTGCCCTTCGTTTAACGTGGTATTTATTTCAAATTGCATTGCCTATATATCATCTTCCGTATAACTTGTATTTGGAATTGGAGAAACAGGGACAGATGTCACATAGTAAGTTGCTTTGACAGTAATTGTTTTTGATTGCTTGTCAATTATTTTTATGCCATTTTCCCCGTTAGGGTCTACCAAAACAATAGGATTCCACATGCAGTAGTTTACTATTCCATGATTCGACGTTGTCAATAACAGTCCAATTGCCAGCCATTATTTAGGTGAGACAGGTATCTGTCCCCATGTCCCCTCGCAGGCATCCCCCCTCTCCGAGGGGGGTACGGGGGGTGTGCCTGCGGATCACTGGTGTTGCCTTCGAGAACAAGAACCCCCTTCTTCTGCAATGTTCATTCCTTTTTCCCTCAAAAAAACAGCCAACAGGATAGAATCAACAGCTTCTGTGCGTTCAACATCAAAGAAAATACTCCGCCCATCTAGAATATTAGCTCGTATATTTTGTCCCGCAATTGATACTTTCCAAGGATAAGTATTCTCAATTCTTTTGTCTATTTCACGATACGAGTACATCCAAATTCGAGCAAATACCATATAGCAGGAATCACTTTTTATAAAATAGTTATCATCATTCACGCCGGGGATTGTCCGTCGACTGACATTTGTAGCATACTTACAATAAAATTTTACTGCCTTTAATTTCTCCATGTCATCATGTTCGTAGCACCTAACTCTGCCTGTGCATATTCTATCCACCAAGATTAGTCCATCAATCTCTTTGTCACCTTCTTGAATAAAACAACACGAGTCTTTAGGGAAATAGTAAATCCCATCCTGATTGAAAATAATCAATCCGTCAGAAAAACACTCCATGTTAACATTAGGTATGGACTTATAATAGGAGCAACAACCTCCACAAAATAACACTAATGATAAAATTATAGGCGCAACTTTTCTCATGGTTTACTGAATTTCGGGTGCGGGGTTTTTTGCATGATTTATCAATTTATTTGTATACTCAATATCTATCTTCTTGTCAAGTAAAATATAGGGACTTGTCCCCATTTCTTGGTTTCCAAAATAGTCGATATAATTTTGATAATGTGTTTCATCCAAATCCGAGGAAAAACCAGGATTCCATCCCATAAGGTCTTTCTCAAACCCTTCAAATGAAGTGTTGTAGCCTAAATATCTATCAGAAAGACCTAGCAAATGTCCTGTTTCATGAAGGACTCCCTTATAGCGACCAGGAAGAAGATCATCCATATTGATATTACTATAAGACCCTGTCGTTTGCTCCATTAAGGTTCTAGTTTCTACATGATAATCACTCTTGCATGGTGTCCCCGATCTCCCCGGAGTATTCGGATTCAATGACATAACATTATCACCCGGCTCAAGTTTTGTCGATTTATCGAGAACTTTATATGTAACATCAAATTGAACAGTAACTCCATTTAATGTTTTGGGTGTTAGCTCACGTTTAGCCCAGTAATTATAGTTTTTAGCAAGATTATTCAGTTTGCTCCTGCTATAAACTTTAGGAGAATCAGTAGTCAAATAAATTGTCGTCTGAATGGTAATCGTTTTCTGCTCTCCTTCATTATGAATGATAACCCTTCCATCTCTTCCATCCGGATCCACCAACTTCACGGGATTCCAAGCACAGTAGGCATATGGTGATATACTTGGATACTTATCCATCATCGGGTCGACACTCAACCACCCAGTCAACACTTCGCTCCAGTAGTAGCGGGCGCCGTAGTAATGGAAGCCTGATTCGTAGTCCTTCTCTTTCCCGTTGGAAACAAAGGGATGGAGCCGCATGGTTTGAGTGCGGTTTGCCCATTCGGTTTTATGTACAGGTTGAATCAATTTGCAATTCTTGAGCTGAATATGTACAACGCACTGTGATTAATAACCCGATGAGTTTATAATGCTGTCAAGGATCTGAAAGCCACCCCATTCTGAAATAACATTTGTTACCACATGATGTTCAAGAGTATTCCTCTCAAGAGCGACAAAATAGGATAATTCATTAATGAGAACCATTTCACAATCCGTTAAAATACCAGCCTGTTTTATCTCGGATTCTGTCATAGTCGAATCGCCCTTAATCCGATACGCAACAACATACTCTCCACACACATCCATTTCTGTATATTCCCCTTGAATCATAAAACATGGGGGGATCTGACCAATGCAATATATGTCATAGTCACCCTGCTCTCTCAGAAACAGGACTTCAATAATTGGCAAACAACTATCTATTACATAGCTGTTTTTCTCCCAATAATTATTGGCAATATTAGCCAATAGCATTTTCCTTTGTAAATACAAATTGGCTCCACAAGTTTTTTCTAATATTTTTTGCACCTCTTTGCGGTATGCAGAGTCCTCATTTAAAATCGAGCCAATCTGTATTTCTTTATTGCCGGCATTTCCCAAAGAATCGCCACCGAGTACTCGGCAGCATCCTGTCAATGCCATTAGTATAGGTATTATAAATATATTTATCTTCATATCATAGCTGTTTAATCAGACTTGAAGGTTCCATTTTATTAATAGAATGAACGCCAAAAATGGCACCATGCTCTCCATAGCCGGCAATCCCATCTTTTTGTGAGACAACGTAATTGCGGGAAATGCCATATACATATTGTAATTGACGTGCGGCTATTATGTCAGCACGGCTTGGTATGCATTTCCCACCTCTCCCATTTTTGTCAACTGGATGTGTATGGAAAAAGTATTGGAGATGTTTTTCATCAGTTGTTCTCGTGCAATCCCCCATTTCCCAATTGCTTTTATAAGCATCATTTTTACTCCATCCGAATACATCCAACTCATCAGTAAAAAGTATTGCCGAAGTAAATCCTACGCCACTCAATTCTTTGTTACATTGGAAAGAAATGAACTGAACCGCCTTCAATCCGTCTTCTTGGTTATTCCCTGCAGTTGAGAATCCCGTCACAGACAAATCTTCTTCTTTTCTGCCATTTAAAACACCTTTGGCGACAGACATGGTGTTTCCGTTCGTTACAAAACGTTTGCCCCTTCCGATTCCTTTTGTAGAACCTGCTACAATAATATCATTTTTATCCTTTGTCTTTTTGTATAATGTTAGCGACCCTGACTCCGTATCTAATCGATACACATCCTTCCCATCCGGATCCACCAACTTAATTGGATCCCATGCGCAGTAAGCATACGGGCTAATACTCGGATACTTATCCATCATCGGGTCTACGCTTAACCAACCCGTCAGCAACTCGCTCCAGTAGTACCGCGCGCCGTAGTAATGGAAGCCGCTCTCGTAGTCCTTTTCTTTCCCGTTGAAATTTGAACAGGAGAAAGGCCATACGGCAGCATGGTTTTGTGGCGTGATGTTATAATCTGAAGGGTTCATGTATCAATCATTTTAGGGCAGTTGCCTGGATACCGTGAATACAAAGTAAAGGAGACCTGGTGCATCATAAGCCTGGGTTATACGTGTTTTTTTGCAGTCGCCAATTAATTATGGCTGATACTACGAGCAGCATGATTAGTCCAAATGGCAACATATTAGTATCTTTGTAATTGTGGATGCATCATAAACGCTTCGGTTCGTTATTGCATAGTGATCACCCATTCTTAGTATAATATTTGACAAAGTGTCCCCCTGCCAATTAGTAATCACATATCCATCGGGAGGATTGGCAATACTAATCTCAATTATTTTGTTCGCATTATTGTTTATTATTTCATAATACTCTAATGAATCGCTTGTAATATTTCTGATCTCCAAACAACGAATCGGGCTGTCTTTGCCTCGAACAATTAATTGCTCTTTGTCAATATAAAAGTCATTACTTCCACAAGACACAGATAAAAAACATATTGCAAAACCAATTATTTTATTTAGTCTCATTGCTACTTTTTTCATATTCATTCCACCATTTGTCTAAAGTAAGTATCTTTTGTTTGTCAGACTTGTGTGATGAAAGCAACTCTGAAATTGCATTTTCTCCATATTTATTTGAGACAAAAGCATTAAATCTACGATACTGAGTTTGCCCAATGTCTGCCTCTTTCTCACTCGGAGCTGCATCGTGTCCCGCAGATTTCATATATTCCAGCATGGCATTTGAGACATACCCTATCATACCGCCATTCTTGTCTATTTGAGGAATGTGACCTACTTCGTGAGATAAAATATCCAACCATTCAGAAATATTCTGCCCATATCCATTGTTGTTGTATGCGGAAGCATCGTCTTCAAAATAATTTTGTGTAAGAATGATATTCGAGTTATTCGAACTATACCCCAGTGTTATTGCACCACCTCCTTTTTTGGAAGAATACCACGGAACATAATGTCCAACGCCTCGTTCTACTATTATAGAATTGGATATATACGATTCCTTTACACCAGATACCATAGATAGTAGATGAGCTGCAGGAGACGTCAGTCTGTATCCACCGCCATGAGGGAACGCCAGTGCATCATATTTTAAGATGGCACTTGGATATAATCCATCTACATCTACCAGTTTTATGGGATTCCATGCGCAGTAAGCATACGGAGAAATACTCGGGTACTTGTCAGCCAGCGGGTCCACGCTCAACCACCCTGTCAGCACTTCGCTCCAGTAGTAGCGGACGCCCTAGTAATGGAAGCCTGATTCCCAGTCCTTTTCCTTCCCGTTGAAATACGACGTAGAAAAAGACCATGAAAAGGTTTGGTGTTGCCTGATGGTTTTATGTGCTGATGCGGTCAATTGGTTTCTATTTCATATGATTTCAGCAGGAAGGTGTTCCTTTATGTATAGTCTCGGTCATTAATCACATCTTGGAGAAACATAATTACGAGGGTTTTGTGTTTTTAATGCAAAATGAGAATGTGGCAAATTAGCGACTCTGGGGTCATCAAACAATGGGATAAACTCTTCCGGAATACGGTGGATACATATTTTCTGAGTTTCACTTTTTGTTTTGAAAAGACTGCTTACCTCCGATTCGACAAGATAGTTTGGGGTTTCAACAAATATATAATATTCCCCTACCCGAACACATCCATAAGTGTATTTTATGGCCTTTTCACATACGTAAGACGCCCGGTATTCCCTCATGTAGTAATGATGACCTAATGATAAGTTAATATCGGCATGGATATAAACATGAATGTGGCCACTGTCCTGCTCCACATACTGCAAGGCCAGAGTAAAGGAATATCCTGCAGAATCAACGAAATATGAAATAGCTTTCGCGACGAATGCCTCAACAGAATCTTGAATTTCTTGGCTGACGAAATCCAGCGATGGAACGGTTTCGTAATAACCTTGGATTGCAATTGAAGTGTCGCTGATATCGTAAAATGCATCGCTGCGCGGTATCATATTTTGTGAATGCCCCCCTAGGAATGGGGAAAACATTATAATTAAAATTATTATCTTTCTAGTTTCCATTGCCTGTTTAATATCAATAACAATATGTCCTAACTGCTGGATACTCTTTTCTTAAAATGTCTCTATAGCGAACATTTTGTTTACCATCAATTATACCTTTGTCCTTAATAATCGGAACAAAATCATATTCCTGACCACAAAAATCCAAAATTGCAGGACACAACCCAAGCCTCTCTGCAAATTGCTGATCTTCTTTTGATGGCATCCAATAAAGATGGTCAGGAAGATATGGATGATAGTGCCTCCAGCTTTCCACATTCTCCGAAGTGTAGTCTTTGGGGTTAATTCTTATTTTATCCGGCAATGAGGATGTTACCAAGTCCGCAGAGCCGTCTTTAAGATACATTATGTTCCATTCGAACTGAACACCATCTTCCTTTAACTTATCATAGATGGCGCGAGCTTGATGTGCATCCTTAAAAGAAATGATAGTTCTCGAATTGCCCATGTCAACCCTATCATAGGACGTTTGGCCATAATACACCGTCGTTTGCACATCATTTTCTATTTGAACGAAGTATAAACCAGTTCGTTCTGTCCCTTCATGACGATGGGTTGTTCCGTTATCCAAGTTGAAGAAAATTGTTGTATCCATCCCATCCGGATCCACCAACTTAATTGGATTCCATGCGCAGTAAGCATACGGGCTAATGCGCGGGTACTTATCCGCCATCGGGTCCACGCTCAGCCACATGGTCGTCAGCTCGTGGTCCATGTAGCGGGCGCCGAAGTAGTGGAAGCCGGACTCGTAGTCTTTCTCTTTCCCGTTGAAAACAAAGGCGTGGGGCCGCATGGTTTGAGTGCGGTTTACCCTTTCGGTTTTATAAATTGGATAATTCAACTTGTCTTGTTCCATTCCAAATTCAAACTCCGTTACACGATTTTGAAGCCATTATCCATTTTTTTTCTGAATCTGAGTATTTATAGTAATATGTGCAGACATCGGATAGGGCGTAGTCAATGGTTTTTCCTCTTATTTTTACATAATACAACGCCACTTGAAAAATCACGAATCCGTCTTGGTTGATTCTCCATTTAAGACAAACCGTAGGGATTCCATTCTTTGTCTTTTCATATTGCTTTTTTATTTTTTTATTGTTAAAATCCGCAATCCCAATTTTGTCTTTATCAATCCACAATGATAGATCATAATCATAAGGGAATGTATGCGCAGCTATCATATATTTTGAATTTCTGTGCGTTAAATTAACATGTTCCGAGAAAAAGTCTCTCAACGATTCGTCGATCAAACTATCTCGAGCCACATTCTGTCCTTGTAATGGAGATGTCAAACAAATGAATATTAGACAAAGCCCTTCTAAAAACCTTAGTTGCTTCATATTACATCTTTAAAAGCCATACAGAAATCTTAATTAACACCCAGTTTTGCACCCAAATCACTCCCCTTTAGTCGTATGGTCGCTTGTGTTCCCATATTGTCGTACACCGATAGTGTTTTGTCTCCCATACCAAACACATAGTTTATATTATTTTACTTATTCTACATCTACATGATTGTCACTTTGTTTCATTTCGAAGATTTCCTTCTGTTGCTCTATCTCCCGCCGCAACTCTTCCTGCGTCGGTAAATAGGTAAGATATTTGGCAGCGTACATCTTGTCGTTGTCGGCAAGCGATGAGAAGCGTGCCACATCACCGTCGGTTTCCGAACAAAGCACTATGCCTATAGTGGGGTTGTCGCCATCGCTGTCCGTATGGCTGAAAATTTGTCAGGCAACGCCTGATTGATTGGGAATAACAAACTTGCAAATTCATCAGGCAATGCCTGGCGAATTTGCAACCCCTTGAACAGAAGGTAGAAACGGCGGAAGTTGGATATGTTGGTTTTTGAGTAGCCTTTGCCGTACTCCTCCGTCAACGACTGAGACACGACCTCTATAATGTGTTTTCCATAGTCGGCACGGAGGCGTCCATTCTGTTCGTGTTCCACAATACGCTGACCGATAAGCCAGTTGCTTATCACTTGCATCAGGTTGACAGCACGGTAGGCATACTGCCGAGAGATGCCGACAATCTGTCGTATGTCATTTATCAGTTGCTGCTCGCCTTTATCCATTCTGCATAATGTTTAAAACAATAACGGAGTAGCCTTGTTTTTAGTATGTGTGTGCCCGGATAAAAGATGTTTTCATCCCGACGAACGCCCTGCCATCTCCTACTGTTTCAAATTTTATATCACAGACTCAAACTGAGGAATAAAATAAACCTCTTCTACATCTTCATTTGTTGGACAAAAAACGCAATAAATAATCTTATAGTCTTCATTCCATGAAAAAATCGTTTTACTCTGAAATCTGTGAACCCATATTTCCCGTTTTGTCACGTCAGTAAGTATTTCCATTCGAATAACCATGCTCCCCCACTTGCTGAAAATCTCATCGGGATTCCCGTGTAAATCAACCAGGTATTTGTATTTACCTCTATAACACAACTCTCCATTGATATAAATTGATACAATGTTTCTGTCTCCGAGATTGTAGGGGTTGTTCAGGAACATGAACTTTATCCAAGGCTCATCTGAGACATTATTGTTTCCTCTTCCGCAATAATAGTCGATGGAATCAAGTGTTTCGTTACTCTTTCCTAATTCAATAAAATCGGCAGCAGTTTTTGTATGATTACAAGACACAAAAACAAAAAATATTGACAAAAAAAATACTTTCCTCATAGTTGATATTATATCTCTTGCATAAGCATCAATGGTATTTGCGACATCACATTTGAAAGGGTTTTCCATGTTGCGTTTTTTTTCGTTACGACTTTTTTCGTAATAATTTGATTGCAAAGATACAAAATATTTTTAATCCAGAGGAATTTTTCTTTTCAAAGGTTGTATTTTTTGTTGCAACATTATTCATTATTTCTAGAACCAAGAGTTCTTACTCCTTTTGATATTTTGGAAGAGGACATCTGTGTTTTGATCACCAAGTGCTTGTTTAAGATACTTTCTTCCCAGCACGGTGTCTTGTTGAACGTAATCTCCTTTTATATACATGCCAGCCAGAACAAAAGCACATTGCCCATCATTTAACGATGCACCCTTTTTCAGGTAATTAATAGCCAGTCGTGCCGCATCGTTTCTGAATTTCAGGTCTACCGAATCCTTTATCATACTGGATATTTCCTGATACACATTGTAGCAAGCGCGAGGATAGTCACAATGGTCTGCCATATAAATTGAGTAGGCAAGATTGTTTGCTCCATGGAAAGTGGTATACATGTCTAGATATGCCATTGTGTCCTGGGTGAATAAAACATAGTTACGGATGTGGAAAAGGGCATCCAAATCCTGTCGTTTTTCCTTTAAGACACTATTCTCTTCTTGTATTGAATCTATCATTTGTATTGCAGACTTTCTATGCTGATTATTGATTATCAAAAATACGGAGAGTAATACGATAATTAACCCTTCCAACGAAATCAATAGATTTTTTGGGCTCCATTTCATATGTGTCATCATTTAAACAATTCTTCAAGTTTATTGTCATTGGCCAATTTAAGTACACCAATTGTCCCTAATAATTCCAGATTGTATTCCATAACCATGGTACTCCATATATCTCCAAGATGAGAATAGATGAGTTTCCCGTCAAGGAAGAACCTCCAATCCCCTCCATTCCAAACAAATTCCTGATTTGTCAATGTAATCACTGATCTAAGATCAGATGGGGCGATTATCAAACAATTGCGGACTATTTCTGACAATTCTTGAGCAAATCCCTGTCCAGCATTACAGGAATGCAAGAAAATAACTGAACCTTTACCATTCAAATCATTGTCTCGAAATACCTTGCTCCCTTTTGTTCCATATAGTTTATAATAGAGCTCAATTGGCCCAACATGGGTCCCATCAGACCAAAGCATTTTTCCTGTATAAAAGCCCCAAAAGTTATTTGCACCATGTGCAAAAACATGAATGATATCAGATGTATTCTTGTATTGTCTAGCATTTTGTGCCAAAAATTTATTACGTTTGTAAGACAGATATTCTTTTTCGTAAATTTTTTTGTAGTTGCCTCCATATTGTTTCTTGTATGCATTCTCGTTGGGTTTCCTCTCATTAAAGGAAATTACCGTATCCATGCCATTAGGGTCAACGACTTTGATGGGGTTCCAAATACAATAATTGTAGGGCGAGATATTAGGATACTTATCCATCATCGGGTCGACACTCAACCACCCAGTCAACACCTCGCTCCTGTAGTAGCGGGCACCATAGTAGTGGAAGCCGGATTCGTAGTCCTTCTCTTTCCCGTTGAAAGATAACAATGCAAAATTCCCGTGGCTGTGCAAAATGTCTGCACCTTGCAATTTTCTGGCAATGCGCTTTTCCCAAAAGAAAGTGTCAAAAAAATAGTCGTTTTCCATCAAATTCATTGATGGGGAAAAAACATTTTGATATGAATGTCGCAACGCCATTTTTCAATATTTTTGACTTTGCAAAAATACAACTTATTTTTATATTCCCCCCAAAAAAAATTAGCAAGTGAGTATCGGCAGCTTCTTGACAGCTTTGACTTTGTTTTTGTTTAGTAGATCGGCGTAGACTTTGGTGCTGCCGATGTCTGAGTGACACATCAGCTGTTGTACAGTATAGATTGGGACATCCTTCGTCAGCAATAGTACACAGAATGTATGCCGTGCGATATGGAACGAAACGTTTTTTTTGACTTTTGCCTTTTTACACCATTTCTTCAACACAATGTTTGTATTCTGGTTGGATTCTCTTTCGAACACATACTCTCCTCTCCGTTTCAGGCTGTGCAACAAAGTTTCAGCCTCGGAGCATAGTGGAACCTTTTCGTAAGTGTCAGTTTTTTGTTGGTGGAATTCCAATTGTATGTTTTTCCCGTTGCGCTTCACGTCTTTCCACCTCAACCCTTGTACATCCCCATAGCGTAATCCTGTCATGCAGGAAAACAGAAACATGGTTTGAATATTGCTATATTCGTCAGATAGTCTATTCCGTGTAAGTTTCTTCAAGTCAGTTTCCGTCAAAAAACCACGCTTCTCCTGTACACGTCTTGGCCGTTTCACACGCTGAAGGATACGGTCGTCGAATAATTCATTCTTGCATGCGTCGTGTAGCACGCAGGCTACTTTCTGGAAATATAGGCGCACTGTCCCAGGACTCATTCCAAGTGTTTGCAAAAATGTTATGAACCCCTGCAGATAGGCAGTTGTAACTTTTTCGATATTGCAATCTCCATACCTCTCAAGATGCTTGCAGGTTTGATAATATGCGCATTTTGTTTTGTCCTTGATATTGCTTCTCTTGACGTATCTGTATATGTATTCCACCAAGCTTACAACAGGACGTTCTTGCGCTTCTCCGTTTCCCAAATAAAGCGGTGTACTCATATTGAGTTCCATCGAATCCTATGTCAGTGGAAATAGCGATGCGTAGTTCTCCATTAGGAAGGAATCTCACTGATGAGACTGAAAAATGAAAATTTGATTCAATTGTAACATTCATAGTTTTAAGTATTTCTGTTGTTTTTATTGACTATTCATCTTGTGTAAAGATATGTTTTTTTTTGATATTACAGCAAGATTTTGTATCTTTGCAATAGCATAAAAGTGGAATGAATTATGAATAAAACACTAATACTCTTAGCCTTTCTTATAGAAGGAATAGTTCTTGGACAAACTAATAACTCACCTAAAATACATTTAATGGTCAACGACACAATAGTGGTTGACATATTAAGTAATAGTACATATTATGTCCCCATGTCGTTGCGTAGTTCTACCAACTTCAACCCCTCAGTTAGTCTTTCTGACACCGTCATGACAATTATAGCCGACAGCCTTCGCACCGACGGTGCAGCCACTATCTTCACGGTCTACGAAACTGATGCCGACAGCGTTGTTGGACTATGGCAAGTCGGTAGTGGCAGCAACCGCGCCCTTTGGCTCAACTCGCAACGCGTCAGTTACGACGATTTCTCCGTAACCTATCGTAATTCCAATGAGCACGGTGTTATCGTCCACTCGATGCAGTATCAATATCCCGTCTTCGACAGCAACTATAATGGCCACGACACCATTTTCCTTGGCAGTGAGGACAACACCATTGGCGACAAGAACCTATGCACTTTTCTCTATTTCCCAGGCCGTCTCGACCTCCAGTACAAGCGCCAATTGGAGTCCGCTCTCGCCATCCGTTATGGTGCCGTGCTTCATGGTTCTTATGTCAATAGCCTATCTGATACGCTATGGAACACCATAGCTGGTGACAGCCTATACAGCGTTGGAATCTGTGGAATCGGACGCGACGATAGCCTCTCCCTTTTCCAGCCACGTAGCATTATCCGCAACGGAGTTATGTCCCTCGAATCCGTTACACCATTTTCCGATCGAGAACACATCTTCTTGGGTTGCGACACCGGTTCACTTGATCTAAGTGGTGAAATTATTTTCGACGACACCATTCCCTACACCACTGTTGCCCGCCAGTGGAAACTTCGCGCTCACACCTACGGCCACAGCTCAATCGTGCGACTCTCCGTTGGCATCCATCTCCCTGCCGATGCACTCCGCCTGATGCTCACCACTGCCGACAGCTCGACGACGGTCATACCCCCCGACTCAACAATGGCTTTTACCCTGAATATCGCAGACGGCCAAGACTATTTCATCTCTCTCCTCGTCAATCCCTCAGCCATCATTTTTGGAACTAAAGGATCCCAGAGCAGCACTAACAAGGAAGAATACACCGAAAACAAGAAACTTTCAATTTTCAATTCTCATTTTTCGATTTCCCCCAATCCCACCTCCGGCCATTATACCGTTCGTGTCGATCAGTCCGCCAACGACATCATCAACATCTGTGTTGTTGATGCCAATGGTCGCATCGTCGAGCAGCACTCCACCACCGAGCCGTTCACACAATACACCTATGATGGTCATCTCTCCGCCGACGGCATCTATTATGTCACCGTCTCCAGCAATGGCCGCCAGCAGACAATAAAATTGATTGTAGTTCATTAACCATGATGATATAAATGAAAAAGTATATCCAATATACAGTAGCAACCCTGCTTGCCATCTTGACTTTTGTGGGATGTATCCCGCAGGCTCGCCAGTCGGCTATGCGGCCTGGATCCGCTTCTCTCGTGGAAGATGTAGGTGACGATGCTTTAGTTGCATCGAGGGCCGCCGACTCCTACCATCTCCATACTCAAGCATCCTCACTCTCAACCGAACACTCATCATCTCTTGTCGGACATCAGCAGGTTACGGCCTCCGCGCCCACGGTCGTCGCCGCCGACAATGTCGTCCTCTTCATCGACAGCGGTGCCGTAGGCCGCGATGTGGAGATTTCCATATTTGCCACCTCCGAGGAACAGTCCGGCGCAATCCCCAACCATCTCGCAAACCTCACTGCCGATGGTGCCGTCTACCGCATGCTGCCCGACGGACAGCAGTTCGAACGCGACATCACCATAGCCATGCGTTACGACAGTACTGCGCTGCCCTATGGTTATACTGCCGACGACATCTACACTTTCTTCTTCAACGAACAAACGCAGATGTGGCAACAGGTGGAGCGCGACAGCGTCGATACTCGAAACCAAATTGTCTACTCGCGCACCAACCACTTCACCGACTATATCAATGGTGTGCTCAAGGTGCCGGAGAGCAGCGACGCTATGGCATATACGCCCACCAGCATCAAGAACCTCAAGGCCGCCGACCCGATGGAGGGCATCACGCTCATAGCACCGCCCGAGGCCAACAACCAAGGCACTGCCAATCTCGTCTATCCGCTCACCATCCCCTCCGGTCGCCACGGTATGCAACCCCATCTGTCGATAAACTACAATAGTGCCGGTGGCAGTGGCATCCTCGGCCTCGGTTGGAGCCTACCCATCAGCGAGATCAGTGTTGAGACTCGCTGGGGTGTACCGCTCTACGACCATGATGATGAAACCGAAGGCTACCTTCTCGATGGCACTACTTTGGTTACTTCTTATCTTGACGTAAACAACAATCTTCGCCTCAACAAACCTGTCTACCATCGACAATACGAGCCACGTTCCACTTCAGACACGCTGCGTTTCTATCCCCGAGTCGAAGGAGCTTTCCGGAAGATTGAACGCATCGGGACAAGCCCCGACAATTATCACTGGGTGGTCACCGAGAAGGACGGCACCCGGCACTTCTATGGCCATACTAATAAAGCTCGTCTTTCGGACAACAATGGCAATATAGCCAAGTGGATGATTGAAAAGTCGGTCGACACCTATGGCAATACCATCAGTTATTTCTACGCGGTAAAATTCAAAAACAATGATGACGAAAGGGCCGGACGCCAATTGTGCATAGACCGCATCCGCTACACGGGCAGGGATAGCTCCGGAGATCTCGGACAGTATATAATCAGGTTCCACTACACTGACAAACACGAAAGCCTTACCTCGTTCCGCTATGGAACAGAAGAAATCAACAATTGCCTCCTCGACCGCGTCGAGGTGATGTTTCGCGACACAATTGTACGCGAGTACTATTTCGGGTACATGGAGGGTGAGTTCGGCAAGACACTGCTGTGCAAAATCTTTGAAGGCTACGACGACAGTGCCCGCTGTCAGCAGTATAGTTCGTCTGGCCAGAACACTATCCGCAACTTGTCCGCATACGACCGGTGCAATGCTATCACGACCGAGAAAAATGTTTACCCCCTTTTGGTGCATTCTTTCAATTATTACGGTCTTGACAGCGATTCCCTTTTTTCGGAGCCGTACACTCTTGCGTCTGGAGAAAACCAGGATTCCTCGCTAGTGGATGTACTTTCTGCTTTTCTTTATGAAAAAAGTAATTTTGGGGGATCTGCATCCAAGGGCTTCAGTGTCGGAGGCGGACTCAATGCCGGAATGGGGTCCGCTACTTGGCTTAAAGCAAAAACCATGGGTGGACATTATTCTTTTAACAAGGATTTCTCAAACGGAGTCATAGCATTCGCTGACATCAACGGCGACGGATACCCGGATAAAATTTTTCGCAATATTTCAGGTGACATATCTTGCCGTCTGCAGAATCCAACAACAAACACGTTTACGGAGATTATTCCAGTCCACGGAATAGAACGTTTCCAAAAGTCCTCTACAAAAACCCACAACTGGGGCATCGAAGCCACATTGTACGATTCTGTGGGCGCCGGAGTGAACTGGAACAACAGCCACTCGACGACATCTGTCTATTTTGCCGACATCAACGGCGACGGCCTTGTTGATGTCGTAGACAACGGCCGCGTGTATGTCAACAGGGGCAATATGGTATTCGACGACGTGACCGACAACGACACTCTGTGGGTCGGAGGATCGTGTGGCAATGATTTCGTAGAGTTCTCAGGCGAAGTCGACCCATCTCTGTTTGAAGACGGCTTCTATACAGTCGAACGCAATATATGCGACTATAAACTTGACACAATGTCCTGCTTTGACCAGATACTTGATACCGACAGTACAAATACCACGATCTATGCTGGAAACAAAATGTACGAGCGCGGTCTGGTCTGCCGCACAGTGATCGATACAGTATATTATTCTTACCCACGTACTTATGAACCGGATATAGACCTTGTACGAATGTGGAAGGCTCCATACAATGGCATTGTTGTAATATACGGAACTGCACGTTTGTCAGACTCGCTGTCCCTTTTCCGCAATATGACACGCACAACCGACGGGGTCTGGCTGAGCGTACAGAACGCGTCAGACACTGTTTTGCTGGCGTCGGAGATGTTACACCCAAACGAAGCAAAAAACGTTTCATGTACCACTTCTGTCATGGCAGGCGACACCATCTATTTCCGTATAAATGCCGCAGACAAAAGATTATATGACGAGGTCGTGTGGGACCCTAATGTATATTATTCGAGGGTGTCCTATGCCGACAAAACCATTTTCCCGAATTTGGCACAAAGGAAAAGGTTTGTCGACGCCGACAATAAACCTTTGTATTCTTTTAGCTACAATGGCGACTTTATGCTCGACGGGAACACTCCGGTCAGCATTGGCGACACATCATCCAATATATGCTATAACATTTTCGAAGTCAGGCTCGATGCCCGATCATCCCACAGACTGTCGCAGGATATCGTCTATGCTTTGGTGGAAAGAAATCTCGGGACAGCCGGAGAAACCACTTTCGTTGTCGACACTTTGTCTATGGGTAGCACTTTCTCAAAATCCTACGTGGACACTGTCGTTATGCCAAGCAACCGGGGTCTATATCTGCGTCTATATCCTAAAATGCCAGGCCAGGTGGATTGGTCCGCCATCAACACCAACGCAACTGTCACTTTGTTGTCGAGCTCCAGTCCGATGCTATCCGAAATGTTGCAGGACTCAAACAAACGTGATGCCTTCGTTTACCACCCCGTTGTGGATCGTGTGTTTTATGACTATTGTGCCATCCCTGGCGATCCGATACACGGCATTTCCGGTGCCCCTAACTTTCAGGTGATGGTGAAAACCAAAACCGGACATGCCTTCAACGGACCATTATACCTGACAATTAAAGATTCTTCCAACACGTATTTTAAAAACACCTTCGTCAATGTGGTTAACGGTCGCGCCAGTACCGCCGGCCCGTTCGTTTTCAATATCGACAAAACGTATTTCGTGGATTGCTATGCCGATTTTTCCCTTTCTGCCGACACAATAAAATCCATAACTCTCTGCTTTGACTCCAGCCATACCCAATATGGCATAGGTATGTATTCGAAGTATGCTGCCGATAGCCGCAAGCACCATGGTACATTGTACCGCGGTTGGGGACAGTTTGGGTACAAACATGTTGCAAGTCAGACAAACTATATCAAACGCAGCCTCACCAAGGAACCTGCTTATTATAACAATTATGATGCCATCCCCCAACCGGACGATAACACCATCAACACCTTTGACGCCTCAGCCGTCGGCTCAATAGGCGACCCTGAGTCCGACACCTTGGATGGCTTTTTCAATCCTCTGGCCAGCAGCTTCTTTGAAATGACGGCCGACGGCAAAAACAACTGCTGGGTATCTTATGGCAATGCCGTGGTCTCGCGCCCTGGCCTCTGCAGCCTCGACAATTATGACATGAATGCTGACATTGACTCACTCGAAGTCGATATGTTCCAGAGTCCGCTTCCAGCCGTTCAGCCAGGCCAAAAGATCAAAGCCGTCAATAGACTGATGTTGACAAAGGGACATGGCTATACCGTAAAACAAGTCTCTTTCAGCACTGGTCATTCTGAAATGCTCGGCGACTTTATGGATATGAACGGAGACCGATACCCCGACGTATTGTCCGAAAAAGGTATCCAGTATAGCAATGCCCAGGGTGGCCTTGGCAATCTGTCAAAAGGCTATTCGACAAACAGCGATCTCAACAAGTCGACAAACATGGCATTCGGCACCACGTTCAATGGTACTTTCCTTTCATCGGGACACGACGAAAACAACAACCCCGCCAAATCACATTCCGAACCCGAAGTCTCCGATGGCAATATCGGGGCGTCTGTATGCTCCGACAGCACCGAAATATCTTTCATGGATGTTAATGCCGACGGGTTACCAGATATCGTTTATTCTATCGGCAAGGTCCAATACAATACTGGATATGGCTTCACCTGCAAACGAAATCTGTCTCTTGATGCGATCCGCTCCTCAACCAGCACATCCAGTTCGGTAGGTTTGTCAGCAAACCTTTGTGGTTCAAGTATCAAGGCTGGGCTTAACTCCAGCCGGTCTGTCAATAAATCCGTTGAATTGCTAATGGATATCAATGGCGATGGCCTACCCGACAAAATCACTAATGACAGCATTTATATCAATAAAAGTGACGGATCTTTCTGCCAGTTTGTCGCACTCTCTGATATGGACCGCAGCATCACGCACTCTTTCAGCCTGAACGCTGCCGGTACTTTCGATATACCTTTTGCAACGTTTAAGGCAGGCATAAGCTTGAGCACAAGCGGAACCCGCTCGCTCAATTTCTCTGGAGCTCAGTTTATCGATATGGATAACGACGGGTGCGTCGACTTCGTCTTCAAAGACAATGACAGCCTCAAGGTGCGCTATTCACGCATCGGCAAAGCAAACTTGCTCAAGTCTGTATCCAATTTTGCCAACGCAGAGTTCACGATCGATTATGATATGAGCATTGCTTCTATCGATTGCCCACAGCGTCATTGGAACATGGCTTCTCTCTCTGTCTACGACGGACACGACGGTGACGGCGAGAGCCGGGTCTACAAGCGTTTTGGATATGGGAACCGCCACTACGACCGCTTCGAACGCGACGATTACGGCTACGATACTGTCAAGACTTACGATTATGCCAACCAATCCGATTTCATCTCCAATTCAGTAGGCAGCCGTTACCGCACCAATACGCAGGATTTCTACAACGATAATTATTTCCGCGCTCATCTGAAGAAACGCGACCGCGTGTCAAAGGGCCGCGCCTATGTCGAAACACGCTATATCTATGCCGACGCCGACATCGTGGATGGTCATTACCTTGGCGGCAGCATCCCGACTTGGTGCGAAGGCGATGGTTGGCCGGCTGTGGCAGCCGAAGAGTCATTCCACAGCGAAAGCACAGGCGGTGTAATCGCCACCAAACGCGAATACTCCTATGGCGCTTTCGGCAACGTTACCGATGTGTCCGATTCTGGAGACATCGCCGACTCGTTAGACGACTACACTGTTCACATCGACTACGCTCTTGACACAGCTCGCTATATCGTGGCCAATGTTTCAAGCCTCGACATACCAGGCTACCGCCACCGAGAAGCCACATACACCACAGAGGGCAGCCTCGAAAAAATCTTTATCGATAACAGTCCCAATCCCCAGTCGGTCTTTTCCTACCGGTACGACCAATATGGCAATGTCGAAAAGGTGACCACTCCAGCCACCAAAATCAGCTCGGACAGCAACTACTGGATCAGGTACACCTATGACCCCCTGACACACTCGCTACCTGTATCTGTCACCAATGCAGAAGGCCACTCCAGCTCGGCACAGTATTCCTACCGCTGGCAGAAGCCGACAAACATATATGACATCAGCGGCAACCATATGCGATACACCTACGACAGCCACGGACGTACCCATACAATTACTGGTCCCAAGGAACTTGCCGTTGGCCAGCCCTACACGGTGAAATACGACTACTGGTACAACATCTCCTATGCCTATGACAGCCAAGCGGATTCAACGGCCTGCCTACCGTGCTACTTTTGGGCTCGCACTCATAACTTCGACTCCGAGCACCCCGGCAACGACATCAATACTGTAACTTTCAGCGACGGCCTCGGTCGTATCATTCAAGTGAAAAAAGATATAGAAATCGATGGCTTGGAAGTTCGCTCGGTTGGCGGCACTGTACGCTATGATGGCCTCGGTCGCATCCAGAAGGAATTCTTTACACGACAAGAGACAGACGCAGTCGTTTCCGACACCATGCTCAACATGCAACCAGCTTCATGGCAGACGCAGTACGTCTACGATTACCTCGACCGCATCGTACAGACCGATTATGCCGACAGTTCCACCACATCCAAAGCCTATTCTGTCGCTCCAGACTCCAACGGCATTGCAAGATTCCTCACCTCGTTCACAGACCCTAATGGCCATATCACACATGTTTTCTCCGACCCAAGAGGATTGAATATACAAGTGACAGACGCTCTCGGTGGCACTACGATGTTCTACTACGATGCAAGCGGTCAGCTTATCTCCTCGGTAGACCCAGAAGGCAACTCGACAGTACACACCTATGACCTCGGCGGACATCGTACCGACCGCAATCATCCCTCGTCCGGACACACCCATTGGGACTACGACGCTGCTGGCAATATGGTGAAACAGACTCAGAACAGCGGCGAATATATCAATTATGGCTACGACTATTCGCGCCCCGTTCACATCGCTTACTCCAACCGGCCTTGGAATAACGTGTGGTTCGAGTATGGCGCCGCAGGCAGCGGCAACGAGGCTGGGCGTCTCGTGCGCCAACAGGATGCCACGGGTGTGCAGTATTTTAAATATGACGACATGGGCAATATGATACTCAACCGCCATACCTATATCCAACCTCATGCTGTGAACACGTTGACGCTCACCACTCACTGGAAATACGATAGTTGGGGCCGCATGCTGAATGTTATTTATCCTGATCGTGACAGCGTCTCCTATCATTACAACTTGGGTGGGCTCCTTCAGAGCATCGACGGCTACAAGCCAGGAAATGTCGGTTACTCTTCCTATATCAATAGGATAGAATACAATGTTTTCGGACAACGTACTATGGTTGCCGACGGCGACGGCACTGTGACCAGATACGGATACAATCCGCAAAATCTACGGCTTTCGTCTATGACGGAATTTCTTACGCGTAGAAATGTCATTCTTCAAGACCTGCATTATTACTATGATCTCGCAGGAAACATTGATTCTATCACGGATGTAGGAGAGAATGGACGTATCCAGCGATATGGGTACGACGCCGTCGACCGCCTTATATGGTCAAAGGGAGATATGTCCTTCACGTACGGGGCGGACACCAACTATTGGTATAGTATGGCATATAAATATAGTCCGGCAGGCAGACTGCTGAAAAAATACGAAGAAAGCAGACGCTTCTGCACAGCAAGAGGTCCATACGACATACGCCATGATTGTACTTTTGGCTATTCAGACATAAACAACCGATTCGCGGTGTCAAACATATCCGACCTCGACAACGGAAATGTCTCTATGCAATGGGATGCCAAAGGCAACCTTGTCAGTTCAGTTTGCGACCGTCCTGTCCATGACCTTCACCTTGGCTGGACTGAAGACAACCGTCTGCAGTCTCTCTTGAACAAGGACCAAGAAGGAGCGACAGCAGCCTATTATAACTATTCCGCCAATGGCGAACGCAATTTTAAATTGACATCAGCCAATGTGAACATTGTCCAAAACGGCACCAGGATGGGTGCGTCAATAGGTCCTGCAATTCCATCCGCTGTAGTCCTTGCTTATCCCACTTTATACGCCTCACCATTGGTCACACTTACAAAACATGGCTACACCAAACACTACTTCGAGGAAGGACGTCGCATCTGCAGCAAGATCGGCGGCGGATTGGGCTGCAATTCCGCAGGTAGCGAGATCGACTATAGGGTGGATGCACTGAATGGCACTTATCCAGGAATAATCCAACAGCAAAGCAATGGTATCCATCATTCGTTCCAAAACGATATAGGCTGCAATGTCGCGATTGCCGCCAACTCAGACCTGCACAACATGCTTGTGGCACATGAGCTGTCGCGTGACGAATCCGAACCTGCATTCTTTTACCATACCGATCATCTGGGCAGCACTTCATACATCACGAGCCATGGTGACGTGACCCAGACGTTGACCTACCTGCCCTACGGCGAAGACTGGGTGGAATGCAACAGGTTCGACCCTGCCGATACCACCCGCCTCGGTATTTACCGTTTCAACGGGAAAGAGAAGGACTACGAATCCGGCTTCCACTACTACGGAGCCAGGTACTACTGGAGTGAGGTGCTGACTGGCTGGCTGAGCGTCGACCCGATGATGGATAAGTACCCGAGTATTAGCCCGTATGCTTACTGCGTTTGGAATCCGATAAGGTTGGTGGACCCGGATGGTAGAGACACTTTTTATATTGAGATGGACAAAGGCAGGATTTATCATCAAGAAGCGAAAGGAGACCATTGTATTCGCTTTAGAAAAGATGGGAAAATTTTAGATGACAAGACTATGACAGGAATAAAATCTCAAATTAATTATGAAAAAAGTGGCGCATGGGATGCAGATGGGCCTGGGACAACTGATTATCTTGAATTTTGTGATGCGCAGCTAGGGAAAAGTGTTTTCGATGTAATAACGGAAGAAAGTGCATTTAGCCGTTCTGCAAAAGAATGGGATTTTTATTATTTCGGAGGCGTTGGAGGAGAATTATCTTCATCAGGACGAAATGACAAAATGATTCATGACCCCGATAGATATACTTCAGAAAATATCATAGAGTGGCATCATTTTCATCCGAACAACACCAGCCAATCATGGTTCCCTTCCTATTCAGATCAGGAAAATTCCCGTTCCTTGCATGTTCCTAGTTATTTATATAATCAAGGAAATACATATCGATTTGACCAGGTCGTTAGAAAACGCAATGTCATTCCGAGTGATTATAGAAAAAAAGTGACTGTATATTGAGAATCTAGAAAATCTCATTATGAAAATAAAAACAATTATATTATACTTTCTATCCTCTATTTGGGCGCCTTTTGGATTTGTGGTAAATGCACAAAGTATGTATCCATCATTGCCTACTTCAATTTATTACAATATGGATACATCAAAAATAATATTGGGAGAAGATCAGATTACAAGGACATCTTATTCCGGCGTAGAAATTGCAAGAATTTTTGATGGTTCTTGGGAACCAGATAGTGCCATGTTAGCGATACCATACGAAGATGTACCATGTACAAAAAATGAGATAGTCACATTACCTCTATTGGAAATAAATAGTCGGGAATTAGATGGTTTAATCTCTGAAATTATTGATAAAACGATTTCAGAGGGTTATTCCTATAGCCCGGATACCGTTATTTCACGTGGCATAGTTTTTAATATTCGTTTCTATTATGATAGGTATTCTCAACAAAAAAACCTTATGATGAAAATAGATGTTCTTTCAAATTATTATTTGGGAACCAATTTCAAGTACAACAAAAGAAACTATTCAGGCTCAAATATTTACTGTTGTTATCATAAAGGAATTTTGGGTATTGTTACATTCTCAGATGATATAGATGCTTCTTATGTCAAGTCATTATTTGCAGAAACTGAACAGAATGTGTCTCTACATCTATATAAGAAGCAACGACAAAAAATAGATAGCGATTTAGGCTCACCGATTAAAGATGTTCATAGTACTAATTATGGACTATATCGAAAGTATGTACTGCAAAATAATAAATGGGTTATTGGTGATTAATTAAGAAGAATTCGGCCTTGCTCTTATCTGCCAGAGTGAAACCGATTACAAAAAATGAAACAACTAACCATATGACCACATATATAAAAACAGACCATACTACTTTTTGTGGCGGCCAAGATGTTACGGAAAACGCAAAATAGTGCAAATAATCAGATCCGGTTATACGCTAACGGATGCACTTCTATCCCCGTACCCACAGCATCCTTGTTCTTGCCCCAATAAAATGATAAATATATGAATTATTCCGCACATAGAACAAACTCGCCAAACCATGCTGTTTCATGGCCATTTCTGCCGTCGGATTTCAACGGGAAAGAGAAGGACTACGAATCCGGCTTCCACTACTACGGAGCCAGGTACTACTGGAGTGAATTGTTGACGGGATGGCTCAGTGTGGACCCTATGGCGGACAAGTACCCGAGCATTTCGCCATATGCGTATTGTACATGGAACCCAATAATGATAGTAGATCCTGATGGGAAAGATACATTGTTCATAACGAATAATGGAACAGTTGACCATCTAAAAAAGGGTGGACGTAGCACGTTTATTCAGGTTAATAACACATGGCAAGAAGTCCCAATGCCAGGAAGAATAACAAAACGTCCCTCTTACTCTAAACGATTAAAGCGTGACATTTACACCAATACGGAAGATCCAAAATATTCAAATAATGATTACCTTATTGCAGCCGCAACTGGTTATTTTAATTTTGAAAGGGAATCTGGTTCTCTGAAATTGTATAGCGATGGAGGAAAAGAAATTCCAACGGATGAAACAATGAAGATACCAAGTCTTTCACCATCTCTTGTAAAAGCAATTGCAATGCAAGAATCATTTTGCGGTGTAGAAAACGTAGATATTCTTCAACAAAACAATGCTGGCGATTGGGGGGACTGGAAAGAACTTTATGGGCTGAAGAATGGAAGTGCTCCCGACACATGGCTATCGCTAGTTGCAGGAATTAGAATTCTAGCAGCAAAAGGTTTCAAAGGATCTTTCAAAGCAGATGGATCGTGCAGCTTCAGAGGATGGAGACATGCCATCGTGAAATATAATGGTGGAGGGAACCCCAATTATTTCCGTTTTGTTAACGAAATGTATCATGAGACGACAGGCGTAGGCATTCAGTAGAACTATTATACATATGGAAAAGAAGGTATTCATAGTCACATTCTCTCTCTTATTCATAATCATGTCTTGCGTTGGAACAAGACATCAAGATGGTGCTGTTAAAGATACAGTCGTGGAAACTATTTTGGGAAGCATAGTCTGCGAGAATGACACTATAGAATTAAAAAAAACAATGTCGTTTACAAATCGTCATCTTTCGACTCGATGTACTGTCCGTTTGGACGTTATTAAGAATGGATTCTCAAAAGGATATTATTATCTTGGTGGTGATGATTATGAATTGTCTTTGAGCGGAGATTCTTTAGTATGCGTAACGAAGGATAGCGGGTGCAGAACCGCGATTGATTTTTCCAAGGGTATTCCTCCATGTGTTTTTTTAGTATCCACGTATGATAGTGAATCATCTTACAAGGGAGATTATTATTGTTTTGAGAGGTCTGATGAATCAAATTGACCGAAGACGATTTATGACCAGGTATAAGCCATGATAATCACACAATCAAAATACAGGACCGTGACATATAAAGGAAGAATTGCAGATATAATAGAATGCACATATGATTCCAACCACACTCAAATAGTGTGGCTTCACCCATTTGCTCTTACTGACCGATGGAACGGTTTGGGGCAAGGGGGTGGGACTTGTCACAAAGTAGGAACAATTGAATTAGTGCAACGAGGTCATAAATCCGAAGGGATAAACCGCACGCAAACCAAGCGGTTTTACACCTTTGTTTTCAACGGGAAAGAGAAGGACTACGAGAGTGGCTTCCACTACTACGGTGCCAGGTATTACTGGAGCGAGTTGCTGACGGGTTGGTTAAGCGTAGACCCGATGATGGATAAGTACCCGAGTTTTTCGTCCTATAATTATTGTAGATGGAACCCCGTGAAAAGAGTTGATGTAGACGGACTATTTGATAGTGAGAAACAAGCTCAGAAAACGCAGGATAGAGCGGTGAAAAGATTTGGTGCAGATAGGGTCGGTGATGTCTTTAATAAAGGAACGGCTGAAAAACCTAATTATTCTTTTCATGTTTATGGCCCAGGTAAGGACAACAAAACACATGGAGAATCAGGAGATAATGGGGTATGGGCATATAAGCCTGATGCTACGATTTCAAGTAACTTAGGACTATTTAAGTATACATATTTGGGTGCAGAAAGAGATAATAAACTATCTGTGTCGTTAACCTTTGGCGGACAACTTGAAGGAAGTGTGGCAAATATTGGTGCTAAACTAAATATAGGAAGTGTGGATCTTTTCGGAATTGATGTTGATTTAGACAACGGATTAATTTATACACATTATGCCGATGAAAACAATGCTCAAGGTTCGGCCGGAGTTGGTGTAGGTGTTGGAGTACTCAGTGCAGGATACAGCTGCAGATATAAAGGGGGAGATTATTATGACGAGGGTTCCATTAACCACACAGTAGGTGGACGCGTGTTGGGCGCCGGTGTTGGGTCATCCGCCGGTAATATTGAATTCGGTGCTGGTGCAGCTCTTTTATTCGGTATAGATATTAGATTAACTTCTACCATACGAAAATAGCCATTAGCCATGAAAAAACATAATTGTAAATACGAGAAAATCCCATCAAAATTTGAAGTGAGATTCTTTGATCCTGGAGTGTATGCTTTTGAAGAGGCAATGCTTCACTTATCTCTTTTATTTAAAGGACAGAAAAAAGCAAAAAAAATAATGCAATGCCGAACTTGTGGAAAATACGCAATAGAATGCCCATATTGTCATAAAAATGTTGAATTAGACTTTTTGCCATTAGAAACAACATGCAGTTATTGTAATAAAAAAATTCGTATTAGAATATATTAGGAGTGTACTTTATATCATATATTATCAACAATCAGAGCCATGATATTTCGATATACTTTTCCTGTTCGAATTCCAACGGGAAAGAGAAGGACTACGAATCAGGCTTCCATTACTACGGCGTCCGCTACTACTGGAGCGAAGTGCTGACAGGGTGGTTGAGCGTGGACCCGCTGGCTGACAAGTACCCGTCCATTAGTCCTTATACGTATTGCGCTTGGAATCCGGTGAAGCTGATTGATCCTGACGGAAGAGACACTGTCTTCTCATTTGCATGCAATACGAAAAACACAGAACGTAACGAAAGTAACAAGAAACTTTTGAAAGCACTCCAAAATATTGGAGACAGTCCTTTGGTAGCCATTTCAATGCATGGCTCCAAAGAGAACCAAACTGTAGAGATGCCATCCACTGTTTCTGGAGATAGGACGGTTTCTATTTCAGCCGCCTATTTGGCGGAATGGATAAAACTAGGTGCTAATGGTTCTTTCCTCTATTTGGACAACCTTGATAAGAAGAAGCAGACAATTATTGTATTGTACTCATGTTATACAGGGTATGGTGATAATAGCTTCGGGCAACAGCTGTCAAAGAATCTTGAATTATCCATCGTGATTGCTCCTGCAGGAGCAGTCTGGGCGGGAATTAATTCAGATGGGCAAACGACCATTGAAAATGCTGAAAACATAGGTACAGCCGAAAAACCGGTAAAAGGACCGCGCTGTAGTTGGAACATTTTTGTCAATGGGAAAAAGGTGATGTCGTTTAGGCATCCTGCCCCACAAGCATGGATAAACAAGCAAGGCGGTATCAATGCAGTTATAAACAAAATAAATCAACAAAATGAATAGATTAAACAAAATATTACTGGTTTTTTCATGCCTGTGCGTATGCTTGCTTTGCTTTTCAACCTTTAAGTGCCGCATATATAAACGGGAGATTATCCAGTTGAAAAAAAACGAGATTCCATCATACACCCTCACTCCGATTGACCGTATGGTGCTTACCGGACAAGATCAGGCCTATCTTACTTGTAACTCTATATACCATTATGGTGACGATGATACCACTATTTCCAGAAGGGAATACCTGCTCTATTGCTATATTTTTGCGGTCAGAGACAAGAATCCTTTTGCGGCCTCGGAGTTCTCGACGCTTTGCATGATGAGTATGGAAAATGGGAATATGACTCCAAACACGGCAATGCTGAGAATGGTTTCAGATCTTTCACAACTGGTTTTGTCTTCCCAATGCAATGAATCCAATGGTCTTATAGAATGGCTGGCGGCAGTTCAGTTAGAAAAAATATACAGTGGCACCTTGTGTGAGGAAATGAAGGATTCTCTCCTTCGCCTAAAGTATAGTGACGTGGCAAAAAAAAAGCAAGTTGCGAACAGAGGGCAGACACCTGCACCGACAAAAAGATGATGAAAATAGGGACAGGGGGCTGGCACCTGTCCCAGCAAAAAAAAACCAGAACCAACAATGAAATGACGATATCAGCACATAAAACCGAAAGGGTAAACCGCACGAAAACCATGCGGTTCAACCCCTTCGTTTTCACCGGCAAAGAGAGAGACGAGGAGAAAGAAGGGTCCGGCGGACCCTTCGCCAGCGAGCGAGGCGACGAGCCGAGGAGCGGAATGCCCAACGGCTCTGCCTACTCATACACCCACTTCGGCGCCCGCTACATGGACCACGAGCTGACGACCATGTGGCTGAGCGTGGACCCGATGGCGGACAAGTATCCGAGCATTAGCCCTTACGCCTATTGCGCGTGGAATCCTGTGAGGTTGGTTGACCAGGATGGAAATGACTTTCTTGAGTTTGATGATGAATGGAAATATAATACGACTACAGGTATGCTGTCGTGGCTGAATGATAAAGGAGGGGAAGATCATCAAACGGTAAATTTCGTTGAGGGGGTGGGGAATCAGGAAACTCTTAAAAAGTCTGTTTCTTTCGATGGTCAGATTCAAGATATGTTCGACTTCTCGGTTATCTCTGAAAAGGCAGACAAGATTACGGATGGGTTAATTCAAATGACAGGAGCAGTGTTTACAATCGGAGGAGGTGTCCTTGTAGGTTGTGGTTCTGGCGGGTTGGCTGCACCTGCTGGAGCTGTGATGGTCGGTTATGGATCATACCAGTTTACTGACGGATTGCATAACGTGTTAGATGGTATAATAAATGGAGGAGTAAATAAATATGATGTGCAAAACACAGTAAAAGATGCTTGTAAAACATTTGCCATTGATGGAGTTATGAATTGGATATCTTCAAAAATGACTCCTCGTTCATTGACACAGAATTTGTCAAAAACAGGAAAATTCATTACGAAAAATGGAGGATGGTATTCTATGGCCTTAGGTTTAACATGGTCCGCTTTGGAAGTTGGCAATATGCTTCTCCCGGAACTTAAATGCGAGAATCCTCGGGGGGCAACAGTGACCAGGCCCAATTCCACTAATCGTCCGGGCAGGGGAGTCGGTTTAATGCCTTACTAATTCATTATGGATACAATTCGTTTTACAAACCAGAAGAAAATATGGGAAGTTGTTTTAAGATACTTTATGTATTTGGCTTTCAGCATCCTTGTTGTTGTATTATTAGTAATGCTGACGTTGCTGGATCACATTACTCTTAAGCAGTTTGTCCTGTATGGTATGCCAGAAATATTGAAATATTTCGTAATGCCGATATTCATACTCACTTTTTGGTATGGAGGTAGCAAGGTGATGTCTGTCGAGTTTGATTATGACAATAAGGCTCTCTGCCTGTGGCATTATGATTGGTTGTTGCGCCGGAGACATAGACAGATTTCTTTCGAAAACCTAAGTTTTAAGGTCTATCATGTTATCGCTCCATTCTTGTTTTATAGGGTGACGTTGATACTGATATCTGATAAATGCGCTAAGCGTACAGTGGCCTTCACAAGCGGCTTGGGTTGGAAAAGAAAACAGGTAGATAAAATCGGTGATTTGTTAAAAGAAATAAAAGAGCCTGTTGCGGACTGGTAATACCCCACGCCTTGCTCTCAGCAAGAAACTATACAAACTACCCACGGCAAGAATTCACTTTCTTGCCATGGGATAACGAAAAGGGAAAAACAATAATACCACTGAGCCATCCAGCACATAAAACCGAAAGGGTAAACCGCACGAAAACCATGCGGTTCAACCCCTTCGCTTTCACCGGCAAAGAGAAGGACGAAGAAACCGGCTACGGCTACTTCGGTGCCCGCTATATGGACCACGAGCTGATGGCCATGTGGCTGAGCGTGGACCCGATGGCGGACAAGTACCCGAGTATCTCTCCCTATAACTATTGCATGTGGAATCCCATTAAATTGGTGGATCCAAACAGAATGGACACCATTAGAATTAATCTGGATGAAGGAACTTTTGAGCATGTAAAAGCCAAAGGTGACCACAGTATTCTTTATTATAAAGACGGAGAAATTGCTGCACGCTCAAACCCGATAGATGAAAAAAAGTGCTCTTTCAATGTTCCGAAAGAACCGGATATGTTTTATTTTAAGGATAGTAAAGAAGAGGTAGAATATTATACGTATCATTTATACTGTTCAAATAGTGAAATAGGGGAATCAATATTTAAAAAGATAGCAGAAGTTGGTCCCCCCGTAGAATGGGATTATTATTCGATTAAGATTGGCTATGATGATGTATCTTTTGGAGATTTATCTTCATCCGGATTAAAAGATAGAATGCTATGGAATCGTTTTGCAAGATAATAAGAACTTCTATTTTGGGCATTTTTCTCATCATTGACATGGGGTGCCTGGGACAAAACATTTATGCCTCAAGCGACATCTACTATAATATGGATACTGCACGATGTGTGGATAATGAAGTCCGGTTCCGGGAATGGAGAGAACCCCATCCCCATTCGGGAAATTCTGATAGCGCCTATATGTATTGCACATTTAAAAAATACATTGACATTCCTATTGTTACAGTAAATGATGATAGTATTATTCATTTAATAGATTCTTGCCTAATCGATGCAAAAAGTAGAAAGTATCTGCAGTTCCCAGACTCACTTGGGTGTTTTGTAGAATTGGTTTTTTATCCCGACTCTCTGAAGAGTATTCTGACAATAACCACCATTTCCAACTATTATATGGCAGAAATACTGTCAAGCAATCGAAATGAGGTGTTTCAAGAGTGGTATGGGTGCAATGAGAAGAATATACAGGGCGCTTTCTATCTGAATAACATATTGTGTGTAATAGCTTCTTATGGCCTTTATGATTATGGGAGAGCTTCCTGCATTTTTTCTCAGACTCAATCCAATATAAGGATAGCGCTATTCTCTCCAATAAAAATGATAGTATTGGACGATACTTTGTCAAGTTTCGATTATTATTTCCCCAACTGTGATTCCGAACCCATGTCGACCGATACAAAAGGTACCGGAGACTTGAGGAAGATTGGCAAAGGACCAGAATCTGCTCCATTGAAAATGAACGAGTGAATAAATTGACAAACTCTGCACATAAAACCGAAGGGGAAAACCGCACTCAAACCATGCGGCCCCACCCCTTCGTTTTCCTGCCTGAGCGGATGCGAACGGCCTGTGACCGAAGTGGGGCAAACGGCAAAGAGAGAGACAAGGAAACCGGTTATGATATCTCCAGGCACGAAAGAAGGGAATATATTCTGAATTCTGAGGTGAATAATACTTCAGGATGGGAGTCGGCGACACGTCTGCGGAAAGGACATAAGAGCATTATACCAAAAAAAAGGGGGGAAGGAATCCATTTGGGAGGAAATGTCAGTCAGACTTGGAGGTGGACGGAAACATATAATGTAAAACAAGTAGAACAATAACATATAATGAAAAACAAAATTGTTGTATCATTTCTATTTGCGATTCTACTCACATCCTGTTTCACAAACAATAAAGAAAGCAGGTGTAGAAGCATAGATAAAAGTAAAATAAAACTGACGGAAATGGATGATGAATGGACGTGTTACCATTATGATTATAGTCCGTCACTATACGAAGGCTCATTTGGTACAGGAGGAATGCGCCCTGCATGCGACGTCTGGACTCCTCCTAACCACAATACACCCTTCGAAAATAAAGAAATAACGTATTGGAACAGCACACTACTTGAAGAGACCGATGTGTATTCGAGCCCATACTGGTATGAAACCATTGATGGCAAGGTACAGGAATTCCTTTATATCAGATGTGACTTTCATGAAAGGAATTGGAGGTGTTCCTATGAACATGCAGAAAAATTTGATTCCAATAAAAAAATTTATTATACGAGAACTGACTCGGTCAGCAAAGCTGTTGCTGACTCCATAAAAAATGCATGGTTAAAGATTAATTCGGATACACTATAAATACATTAATTCGGCTATAGTGGGATAGGTGTTCCAGCAGAGAGACTCAGATAAAATAATATCTAATTGACGACATCAGCACATAAAACCGCCCTCACAAACCACACACAACCCCTGCTGTTTTACCCCTTTGTTTTCCTGCCTGAGCGGATGCGAACGGCCTGCGACCGAAGTGGAGCAACCGGCAATGCACCCCGTAAGGGGAAGCGAATACCGCTGAATGCAATCAAATACAATGAGCAACGCGACGAGGAGAAAGAAGGGTACTGCGGACCCTTCGCCAGCGAGCGAGGCGACGAGCCGAGGAGCGGAATGCCCAACGGCTCTACCAACTTATACACCCACTTCGGCATCCGCCACCCATTGCGGCTGTGCCGACCGCGAGGCCAACAGACGTAGGCCCTGCGGAAGCAATAGGCGCGGATACGGGTCGTCGTCTTGCAGCAACACTGTTCCTTTTGTGCCGCCCTTGAGCTGTTTTAGAACATCGATGAAAAGAAGCATGGGCGATTCATGACAAGAACGCTGTATCAGGTATAAAAAAAAAGAGCGCCGAGTCAATCGGCGCTCTTTTGCTCCCCCTGAAGGACTTGAACCTTCGTCCCCCTGATTAACAGTCAGGTGCTCTAACCAACTGAGCTAAGGAGGAAGTTGGGATTTCAGCGTTTGTATCTCTCTTGAAATCGGGTGCAAAAGTACGAACTTTTTTGATACCGACCAAATTTTTTTTCAAAATTTTTTATCTTCAACCACTAAACTGCTGTCTATTCGACCGATACATATCTAAGATTTTCCACCATATCGGATGCCAGAAGGCTCGATTCCGACTGCTTTTGCACCGAAATATCGCCAGTTTTGCCATGTATCTCCACGGCCTTGCACACCGAATCGAACATATTTTCCGTGCCTTTCTGGGCCAGGATGCCCAGCAGGATGCCCGTCAGCACATCGCCGCTGCCGGCGGTGGCCATGCCGGCGTTGCCGGTCTGGTTGACATACAGGCGTCCGTCGGGGGCGCAGACCTGCGTACGATGGCTTTTCTTGACGACAAACAGGCCGTGCTCTGCGGCCACCTGCCGAGGGTCGGCATCGCCGAAAAGGCGGCGGTATTCGCCTGCGTGCGGCGTAACCACGGCGCCTTCGGCCAAGGCGAGCCACTCCGGATTGAGGGCAAGGATATTGAGTGCATCGGCATCGAGCACGAGCGGCACCGCTTTCGGCCACCGCAGCAGGAAGGCGTGCAATGCGTTCTGCACAGCCGGATCGATTCCTATGCCGGGGCCGATGGCAATGGCCGAGTAGCGGTCGAGGCTTGCAGGCACCGAGGTGAAGCACACATCGCAGGGGTCGATGTCGACCATTGCCTCTGGGAAGGCGGTCTGCATGGCGTCGACACAACGTGAAGGCAGGTGCACGCTGACCAGCCCGCAGCCGCTGCGCAGAGCCGCCCTGGCCGAGAGTATGGCGCAGCCCATGCGTCCGTAGGCACCGGCTATGAGCAGCGCATGGCCGTAGTCGTGCTTTGTCGTTTCGGGATTTCTCATCTTTTATGCATATATTAAAGTAGAGGCGCAGCCAAGCCACGCCTCTACCCTATCGTTAATTACGGTCGTGCATCATTCGGCGCTGCCGGCGCTGGCGTCCTCGGGACGCAGGGTGACGACGACATAGTTCTTCAGGTTGGTGTACTTCTTGGCCACATTCTTGATGTCCTTGGTAGTGACAGCCTTCACCATGTTGTCGTAGTCGTTGACCTGATAGTCGCGGCTCTCGCCGTAGAAGTAGCTGCCGTAGATCTGGCCGAGCCAGAAGCCGTTGTTCTGTTTGCTCTTGCCACGGTTGACGATCATCTGCTCCTGGACCTTGCTGAGGGTCTTCTGGTCGCAGCCCTTCTTGGTGTAGTTCTTCAGTATCTTGATGCAGTCTTTCTCAATCTTCTTGGCTTTCTCGGGGTCGCAGCCGATATAGAACTGCCAGCTGACCTGACCCTCGGGCGAAAGTTCGTAGTTGAAACCGGCGCTGGGGCTGTAGGCGTCGCCGTTCTTCTCGCGGATGATCTCGGTGACGGTGATGCCCAGGGCGTCGCCAAGTTCCTGAATGGCGATGCGGGTCTGCGGGTCGAGTTCGGCGGCGTTGACATTCATCTGGCCGGTGATGATGAGCATACCCTGACGCTCGATGCCCTTGACGGCTTCGGCGTGGACGATGCCGTTGGCAAACTGCGGGTTGCGGTTGATGTAGGTCTCACCCTTCTGCTTGCCGTTGGTGGGCAGGTGGTTCAGATATTTGGAGATAAGGTCGATGTCCTTGTCTTCGACATTGCCGACGAAGAAGAAGATCTGGTCGCTGGCATCGGTGAAGCGCTCGCGATAGATTTCATACATGCGGTCGAGGTTGAGGCTCTTGACTTTCTCCTCGGTGGGGATGACCACCTGGCGCTTGTCGTTGGGGTAGGCGGCCTTGTAGAAGGTCTCGATGAAAGCCACCTGCGGGTTCTCGCGGACAAACTTGATCTGCTGCAGGGTGTTCTCGATGTTGCGCTCGTAGGCCTCGCGGTCTTTGCGGGGGGCGGTGTAGTAGAGGTTGATGAGCTGGAGGGTGGTCTCGAGGTCTTTGGGCGAGCAGCTGCCGCTGAAGCCCTGGGTCTCGCTGCCTATGCTGGGGCTGATGCTGAGGTTCATGCCTTTGAGCTTCTTGTTGAGCTGTGTGGCGCTGAAGTTGGCGATACCGCCAGCATCGATAAAGTTGGCGGCGTTCTGGGCCTGGAAGGCTTCGGCGTCGCTATAGAGCGAGGTGCCGCCCTTGGCATAGCTGCTGATCTGGATTTCGTCGGCCTTGTAGTCGGTCTTCTTCACGATGAAGCGGACGCCGTTGGGGCAGGTGTACTCGGTGTAGTCGAGGACGCTGTTGACCTTGGTGACCTTGGGCGTGACGGCCTTGACCTCTTCGCTGAAGAGGGGCTCGTCTTTGAAGTTGTCGACCCACGGCTCGGTCTTGATGGTGCGGATGCTCTTGATGATGTCGATAGCCTCTTTCTCGGTGGGGACCTTGAAGCCGTCTTTCTCGGGAGCGGTCAGGTAGAAGACGATGTTCTCGTCGGTGATCCAGCTGGAGATAAGCTTGTTGCACTCTTCGATGGTGATTTCGGGGATGAACTCCTTGGCATACTTCCACTCCTGGCGGATGCCGGGGCAGGGTTCGTTGTCGAGGTAGTGGTTGGTGTACTCGTCGGCCAGGCTGTTGCTCTGGGTCTTGTTCTCTTCCTTGGCCAGTTTGGTGTAGGTGCTGAGGAGGTCTTCCTTCTGGCGGTCGAGCTCGGCCTGCAGGAAGCCGTGGTCGTCCATCTGCTTCACCATCTGGAGGAGCATGCGTGCGGTCTCTTCGATGCGGCCTTCCTTGGGGCTGGCGCTGATTTCGAAGACGTCGATCTCGCGGCCGAGGAATCCGCCGTAGCCGCCGCCGGCATACATCATGGGGGCGGTGGGCTTCTGGCACACATCGGCAAAGCGCTCGTTGATCATCATGCCGATAAGGCTGCGGACCAGCATGTCGCGGTAGGCACCGACGGTGCCGTTGGGGCCTTTCTTGTGCTTCCAGAAGATTTCGAGGGTGGTGCTGGTGGCCTCTTTATCCTGGGCGATGCAGATGAGGGGTTCCTTGTTGTCGGGAATTTCGTAGCTCAGGCGGGGCTTGGGGGTGCCTTCGCCCTGATACTTGTGGTTAGGGCTGCTGAAGACCTCCTTGACGGTCTTCTCCATCTGGTTGATGTCGGCAATGTCGCCAACAATCACGATGGCCTGCAGGTCGGGACGGTACCAGTCGTTGAAGAAGTCGACGATGCTCTGGCGCTTGAAGTTCATGATGACCTCTTCCTTGCCGATGGGCAGACGCTCGGCATAGAGCGAGCCCTTGAGCATGATGGGCCAGGTCTTCTGGCGCAGACGGTCGCCGTGGCCTACGCCACCGCGCCACTCTTCGTGGATGACGCCGCGCTCTTCCTCAATCTCCTTCTCGTCGAAGAGGATGTTGCCGGCCCAGCCGTCGAGGATTTCGATACCCATCTTGACCATCTCGGGGTCGTCGGCGGGCATATTGACGTAGTAGACAGTCTGGTCGAAGCTGGTGTAGGCGTTGATGTCGCGGCCGAACTCGACACCATGCTGCTGCAGCTTGTCGATCATCGTGTTGTTGGGATAGCCCTTGATGCCGTTGAAGGCCATGTGCTCGCAGAAGTGAGCCAGACCGCGCTGGTCTTCACGCTCCATGATGGAGCCGGCGTTGCTGACGAGGCGGAACTGAATCATGTTCTCCGGTTTCTTGTTGGCGCGGATGTAGTAGGTGAAGCCGTTGTCGAGCTTGCCGTAGCGCACCTTCTTGTCGAGGGGCACCTTGGCGCTGAGGTCGCTCTTCTTTTCCTTGGCAGCACCCTGTCCGGGCAGCTGGGCTGTGGCCACGCCGCCGAGCAGCATTGCCACAAGAATAATCCAAATTGATTTCTTCATTGTGTGTTGATTTTAAGGTTTATTTTATTTGATTTATCATGTTTCTTTCTGTCGCAGGGTCGTCGGGGCGGTATTCGAGCAGGTCGGCCGGCTGGCAGTCGAGCACCTGACAGAGGCGCTCGAGGGTGCTGAAGCGCACGGCACGGGCCTTGCCGGTCTTGAAGATGGAGAGGTTGGCCGGGGTGATCTCCACCCTCTCGGCCAGCTCGCCAAGCGAGATTTTGCGCTTGGCCATCATCATATCGAGGTTCACCACTATCATATCGTCAGCTCCTGTTCCTCCTGTATGTCGCGGCCTATCTTGAAGATTTCGGCCATGAAGACGATTGTCAGCCCGAAAAGGATGCGCGTGATGTGGATAGACACCGGTGCGGCAGGCACCCAGTCGGTGCCGCGCAGCAGCTCGAAGGCCATGGAACGCTCGAGGTAGGCGCTGAGGTCCATGCCGAGCGACATGGCTATCATCAGCACCCCGGCCCAGGTGAGCCACGTTATATTGCGCTTGGGAAACACCTTGCCGCGACGCACATAAATATAGAACGATATGACGGCCATCAGCAACAGCACCACCATGGCCGCCATGGCCAGCACACAGAACACCTGCAGCCACATGCACCACATGGCCTTGCCCGAGGGGAGCGACTGCATGTCGTCGGCAGTGATGCCGACATCGAAGCGGCTGACCTTGGCCTTGGCCGAAAGTCCGTCGTGCAGGCCGCTGACAGCGAAATCGCGCTGATAGAGCTGCGGCGAGCTGTTGAGGTCGGTGATGAGCAGGCCGTAGTCGCTGTTGTTTTCGCCGAGGTTGGCCATCTCTATGGGGTCGGCGGCGGTGAAGACATTCAGGAAGAAGAGGCCTATGCACAGCGCCATCACACCGATGAAAACGGCGTAAAGTGTTCTGATTCGTGCTATTGTACCTTTTTGGGCCATAGGTTTCTGTTGCTTTCTCGGCTGCAAAGATACAACTTTTTTCTTATATGCAAGAAAAAAAATTACGAAAAACAAAAAAAAATTATTGTTTCTCGATAAATAATATATGAAAAACATTAAATCGGAGATGTTAATTGTCGGCTGGTAGTGGTCGGTGGCCTCTGGTTGGCTAAAGGCAGGGGGCAGACATCGTGTATGCCCGAAAAAACCGGCTTGTTGGTTTCAGGGCTCTGGGGGGTTGCAACGATGTTGCAACATACGGGACAAATTTTAATTTGCCTGAAGGCTGTTTGGGCAGAGGCAGAGCCTGTAGAGACGCGGCGTGCCGCGTCTGCATTTCTCTTTGGGGGCTGCAACGGTGTTGCAACACACGGGACACCACTTGGAAATCGGAAATCAGACTCAGCAGCCGTATTTTTCGAGGGCCTGGCGCAGCTCTACGGGCGACACGCCGTGATGTATCTCGCCGCCAACGACATAGCTGATGGCGCCGGTTTCTTCGCTCACCACCACAGCCACCACGTCGAGCTGCTCGGTGACGCCGATGGCCGAGCGATGGCGCAGGCCGAGGGCAGGGTCGACGTCGAGCCGCGAGGTGACGGGCAGTATGCAGCGGGCTGCCAGTATGGTGTTGCCGCGCACTATCATGGCGCCGTCGTGCAGTGGCGAATTTTTGAAGAAGATAGTCTCGATCAGGGCGCTGCCTGCCGGGGCGTCGATGCGTTCGCCGGTGGCCACCAGCTCTTCGACCTCGTTCTGGCGGCGGAAGATGATGAGGGCGCCGGTCTTGGTCTGCGACATGTGCATGCAGGCGTTGACGTACGACTCGTAGGTCATCGTGTTCTGCTGCCGCATGGTGTGTTTCCAGAACTGCAGCCGCTTGACCAGCGACTGGTCGAGCTGGGTCTTGGTGCCGAGGAAGAGGAGGAACTTGCGTATCTCGGGCTGGAAGATGACTATCAGGGCTATGAGGCCCACATTGGCCACCGCCCCCATCAGCGCGCCGAGCAGGCGCATGTGGAGCGCGTCGGCCACAAACCAGCCCACCATCAGCACCACCAAAGCCCAGAAGATGAGCATCACGTTGGTGCCGCGGGCCATGCGGTAGATATAGAAGACGAGCACAGCCACGATGAGCACGTCGAGGATGTCGACCACACGCACATGCGGCAGCCCGTCGATGGCAAGGAGAATCATGTCGGTCATAAGCAATGTTTTTTTGTTAAGTTCAGGTTCTGAGTTGCTGTGTGTTTTCGAAATCGGAGAACATAAGGTCGATGGTTTGGCGAGCCGGCAGCGGGTCGTGGACGCGCAGCAGGCGTGCGCCGCGGTCGAGGGCCAGGGCGTCGAGGGCCACGGTGCCCTCGAGGGCGTCGGCCGGAGCGATGCCCAGCGGGCGGAAGACCATGCTCTTGCGGCTCATGGCCGCGAGCACAGGCTCGCGGAAGAGCGACGTCAACTCGTCGAGGCGGCGCAGCAGTTCGTGGTCGCCCGCAAGGCCTTTGCCGAAGCCGAAGCCGGGGTCGAGCCACACATCTTTGACTCCCAAGCGGTAGAGTGCGTCGAGGCGTCGGCTGAAGAAGTGCACCAGGCGGTCAATCAGGTCAGTGGCCCCTTCCCCGTCGCCGTCGGCGCTATCGAGACCCAGATGTCCGGCCGCGCCGTGCATCAAGATGTAGGGCACCTGCAGTTCGGCTACGGTGGCGAACATCTGCGGGTCGGTGTCGCCGCCGCCGATATCGTTGACGACGTCGGCCCCTGCCTCGACAGCCGCGCGGGCGGGCTGCGAGAAGCAGGTGTCGGCGCTGATGAGCGCGTCGGGCAACTCTCTGCGCAGCAGCGATATGGCGTCAGCCAGACGCTGTGCCTCGACCTCGGGGTCGAGCAGCTTGGCGCCGGGACGCGACGAGGAGACCCCGACGTCGACAATGTCGGCCCCGCCGGCCAGCAGGTTCCGCGCCTGGGCCAGCATGGCATCGGGGTCGCGGTAGCGGCCGCCGTCGTAGAACGAGTCGGCGGTGACGTTCAATATACCCATCACCGCAGGCCTGGCAAATTCGACCAGGCGCCCGTGGCATACGATGCCGAAGGGTCTAAAATCCATGCACTTCATATATCCAAAAACGACATCGGCACGCTTTTATTGTGCATCCGCTCTTTTTTTCATTTTTGCACACATTTTGGTGCCATCCGGCAGGGGTCATCTTCAGCCGTTGTACGATACATGTACGATATATGTACGATACTTGTACGATTGGCAATCGTACAAGTATCGTACATATATCGTACATGTATCGTACAACGAGTGAAGAGGTACATAATGAGATGTTGACTATCAGGCACTTGGAGAAAGCCCCGAAAAAGGGCCCTGCGGAGGGGTGAAAACGGACCGAAATGTTAAAAAATGCGTCGGATGACATTTTTCTTACTGCCAATTCAAAAAAAACACGTATCTTCGCATCGTCCATCATCGAAGACCAATCACACAGAAACCTCAGACAACAAACTATAAAAGAAGAAGTTGCACACTACAGACAATGCAAGGCCCCCGCTCTTCTTTTATGCAAAAAAAACCGATTTAGACACACCGGCGCCACGGGGACCTGCCGGAGAAAAAGTTGCGCCCGACACGAACATGGGTATAGAACACCTGAAAAAAGCTCTCTACATGTTTGCCGCTGTGGCTCTGCTATTTGCCTCATGCACCAAGGAACAGGATCTGAGCGGCTATGCCACCGCCGACCAGCTTGCCGCGCTGCAGGCGCAGCTCGATGCCCTCGACGGTCAGATACAGACTCAGTTCTATCAATTCAGCGTCACCTTCCCGGCCGTCAACGAAGACTACTTCAGCGAAGTGACCTACAACGGCCTCAGCGGGAAAGTGAAAAAGAAAGATGCACTGCTTCTCTACATGTCTTGGAACAATGAGTGGATGCAGATGCCGTTCTGCTACGGCAACAACACGCTCAACTACACCCGTACCGACAACGGCGTTCTGCACTTCTCGTGGGGCCGTGCGCTCTACCAGACATTCACCCAGGATGCCCTGAACGCCACCATCCGCGCCATCGTGATTCCCGAGGAAGCCGTCGCCAAAGGAGCGACCGCCGTCAGCTACGAAGACGCCCTCTCTTTTGCCGGCCTGACCGAGGCCGATGTGCAGAACATCTAACCAAACAACATAGCGAAAGGAGCACGCCGCGGCAGCTTCATTGCCGCGGCGTGCCGTTTTCTTTTATTGTGCTGACAAATAGAAACATATCTGAATTGTGGGTGGTGCGAAATGTTAAAAATGCTTATGTGGTGAAAAAATTTCTTGGCGAGTTGGAAAAAATGTGTATTTTTGCCGTTTGAAAAGCAAGTCCGACGATGACCGAAGACACCATAAAAATACTGGACGAGATACGTCCCGAGCTGCAGCGGGTGCTGCCGAAAGGGGCGCGTGTGCTGCTCTTCGGTTCGCGCGCCCGGGGCGACAACCGGCCCGACTCGGACTTCGACCTGCTGGTGCTCCTCGACCACGAAGGGCGGGCAACAGACGACGACTTCAACAAGGTGATATATCCAATGTACATGACTATCTGGAACAAAGATGTTGATGTAGACATATTGCATTACACCAACAACGAATGGCAGTCGAAAAAAGGGAAATCCTTGCTCTATTACAACGTGACAGATGAAGCAGTTGAAATATGACGCTGAAAGAAAAAGATAGGGATATACTTGTACGACTCAAAGTCGAAAAGTCGTTGGCAACGCTCAGCGATGCCAAGCGAATATTGGACGGCGGAATGTGGGCGGCAGGTGCAAATAGGCTTTATTATGCAGCATATTATGCAGTTTCAGCCTTGCTGCTCCAAAACGGGCATACAGTGAAAACTCACGAAGGTGTGGTGAGAATATTTGGACAGTTTTTTGTAAAGTCAGGTTTCGTTGACAATGAGTTGGGAACCGTATATCCAAAACTTTTTTCCCTACGCCTCACTGGCGATTACGACGACGATTACGATCTGACGGAGGATGAGGTCGTACCAAATGTCGAAAACGCGGAGCGGCTAATTCTGGCGGTAATAAAACTGATAGACAATCATAGCATAAACACAAACAACAATTAATACACCATCAATTATGAAAAAAGCATTATTATTTTTCGCAGCGGCACTGACGAGCTTGGCAGTGAGTGCCCAGACCATCGTTTCGACCGAGGTGCAGAAGCGCAACGTGCTTCTCGAAGAGTTCACCGGAGTGGGTTGCGGCTACTGCCCCGACGGCCACGCCCGTGCCAACGCCATCTGCGAGCAGTATGAGGGTCATGCCTGGGCCATCAACATCCACGCCGGCTACTATGCCAGCGGATCGGGCTACACCACTCCTGCCGGCGACGCCGTGCACAACGACTGGGGCAACGCCATCTCCGGCTACCCCTGCGGCACCGTGAACCGCAGCAACATCCAGGATCGCGGCCAATGGGCCTCCAAGGCTGCCACCATCCGCAACGAAGACGCCATTGTCAACATCGCCGCCCAGGGCAGCATAGACAATGCCACCCGCACCGTCACGATGCACATCGAGGCCTACTACACCGGCAACTCGACCGCTGCCGAGAACTACTTCAACGTCGCCATCACGCAGGACAACATCATCGGCCCGCAGAGCAACTACGGCAACTACAACGCCGACTACATCGAGGGCTCCCAGTACCGCCACATGCACATGCTGCGCGACCTGATGTGCGGCAACTTCGGCATAGCCATTCCCGCCACCCAGGGCAGCTTCTTCGACACCACCATCACCTTTGTGGTGCCCGACGCCATCAACGGCCTTGCCGTCAGCGACATCAACGACCTGAACTTCATCGCCTTCATCACCGAGAGCCACCGCAACGTGCTCAACGCCCAGAAGGTCATCATTCCCGAGACCGCCCCGCGCCTGACCAAGGTGCTTGTGGAGCAGGACGGCGACTGCTCGCTGCAGTACAACTTCACCGCCACCGTGGTCAACAACACCACCGAGGCCGTCAACGGCGTTGTGCTGACCGTCGACGGCACCGACGTGCCCTACACCGTCAGCATTCCCTCGATGGGAGAAGTCGTCATCGACCTCGACCCCTACACCATCAGCGTCAGCGGCGAGGCCGTGCAGACCTGCGGCGGCACCAAGAGTGTCAGCCTCAAGAGCTTCACCGATGCCAACGGCCAGAGCGTCGTAGTCAACGGCGGCGCCAAGACCGTCGACTATGCCAACTTCAACATCTACACCGTTGAAGGCCCGTTCACTGCCACCCTCGGCATCGACGCCTACGCCAGCGAGGCCAGTGTCCAACTGATCAAACAAAACAATTGCTCTGTTGTATGGACCGAGAACTCGTTCGGCGCCGACATCTCGACCCAGAATGCCCAATACATCTCGCAGCTGCCTGACGCACGCATCTACACTATCGACTTCAGTGTTGCCGAGGCCGGCCTCTACATCCTGCGCTTGGTCGACAGCTATGGCGACGGCTGGGGCACGACCAACAACACCAACGTCTCCGGTGTTTGGGTCAGCAACGCCAACGGCCAGTTTGTCAACGAGAACTGGGGCTACAGCAATGGTCCTTCGTTCTCCAACTACGACATCTACATGAACGTCACCAACACCGGCGACGGCAGCCACACCCTCGGCATCGACAACGCCGCCGAGACCGTGAGCGTGAACGCCTACCCCAACCCCGCCAGCTCGACAGCCACCGTCACCGCCGGCAGCATCATCCGCAGCCTCGACGTCGTCAATGCCCTCGGCCAGAAGGTCAGCAGCATTCAGAACATCAACGCCGACCGCTACGAACTGAACCTCAACGGCATGGAGAGCGGTGTCTACTTCCTGAGCATCACCACCGACAAGGGTGTCGGTGCCCAGCGCCTGACCGTGGTGAAATAAACCACGCGCAAACATAATAAAAAATATTTTCGCGGGACGCAATAAAACATTGCGTCCCGCGTTATGTCATATAAAAAGATATCATGATGCCGGATATGGAAGATCATAGAAAAAACTATAATTATTTCGCCGACAATTTTGAAGAACTGGACAAATTGTATGACGGGAAAGTATTGCTCATTGTCAGACAAAAACTTGTCGGAGCATACGATACGCTCGACGAAGCCCATGCTGCAGGCGTGAGCAACTATGGTATCGGGAAGTTCTCGATGCTCCCCTGCAAGCGCGAATGGCTCTGCCTGACAACCGGATTGCGATACAATATAAAACCGAATGAAGATGTCAAAAAGTGGAGGCCTGCATATTCGGCATGACGGTCTTGCCAACGTGGTGGTGACAGAGTGTGGTGTGGCTGACGCCGCCGATGCCAAACGTCGCGCTTATTATGCCGTGTGGGATACAGGCGCCTATTGCACCTGCATATCTCCACGCGTGGTTGACACACTTGCTCTACAGGCAGAAGCCGAAGTGCCAAACTATACTGCCGGTGGCTTGGTGATGTCAGAACTCTACTATATCAACATAGAGCTTCCCATGGGTGCCGGAAGGTTCAAGTGTCTGGCCGCCAACTGTCCGCTTGGAGATGTCGATGTCTTGAGATAGGTATGGATATCATACAGCAGGGCGATTTTAGATTGAACAACAACAACGGAAATACTGAATTCTATTTCAACGCCGAAAATATCAAATAGATTATGAAACGAATACTGACAATAGCGGCCTTGGTGCTGGGCGGAAGCATGGCCATGTCGCAGCAGGTGGCCTCGCGCGCAAAAGCCATGCGCATGATGAACTTCAGCCGCCCGGAGTACCAAATCAAGGACATCAAGGTCTACACCGACACGATGACCGTCTACTCGCTGGCGGGCTACGTCATCTACCCCTTCGGCGAATGGAGCTCGGTGGAGCAGTACATCACCGACAACCAGCTGAGCTGGTACCGCGACATCGGCTACAAGAACTACTTCGACTCGATGGAGGTGAGCGTCAACCGCATGCGTCGCTACGACGACAGCTACATAGACCTCTACTACAGCATCTGGACCAAGAAGGTCGAGCTGCTGGGCGGCTACATCACCGACAAGGAGGTGCAGCTGGTCAACGGTCTGCACGTGGGCATGTCGAAGGACGACGTCTTCAAGGTTTTCTTCAAGAAGTACCCCAAGTCGTACACCGCCGACGTGGCGGTGCTGAAGGTGGTGAGCGGCGCCGGCGAGGTGGCCGAGATATACACCTTCCGCGGACAGAAGCTGCGCCACATCAAGATTGAAACGTCGTACAAGTACTACTAATAGTTGGTAGTTATTAGTTGTTAGTTTGTAGTTGTTAGCGAGGTAGATGATGGTCAAAAACTTCAAAGAGCTTATCGTCTGGCAAAAGTCTATGGATGCCGCGAAGATGCTGTACACGCTCGTACAGAAGCTTCCCCGCGAGGAGATGTTTGCCATGTCTGACCAAATGCGTCGATGCGCCGTATCAATTCCCTCGAACATTGCAGAAGGTCAGCAATGCAAAAGCATCGGAGACTTCTCGCGTTTTATCCATATCGCCCAAGGATCACGAGCCGAACTTGAAACACAACTTTTGTTATGCGTTTCGATAGGTTATCTTTGCGAAGAAGAAATATCTGAGCTTATGGGTGTTTTGGACGAGATAGGCAAAATGCTGTCTTCCCTTGACAAATCGCTACCGGAAACCATATAATGCACACCTCTATGCTACCAACTACCAACTACCAACTACCAACTAAAAAAAAATGCACCGCACTTTTTTTCGGTTCGTTCAATCCGATACATGTCGGGCACCTCATCATTGCCAACTGCATGCTGCAGCAAGAGTCGGTGGATGAGGTGTGGCTCGTGGTGTCGCCCCAGAACCCGCTGAAGGAACGCGCCTCGCTGCTGGCCGACCATCACCGCCTGGCCATGGTCAGACGCGCGGTGGACGACAACTACCGCCTGCGGGCCTGCGACATAGAGATGCACCTGCCGCTGCCGAGCTACACGGTGGTGACCCTTGCCGCGCTGGCCGAGAAGTATCCCGACCGCGAGTTCTGCCTCGTCATGGGGAGCGACAACCTGGCCTCGCTGCACCGCTGGCGCAATTATGAATACATACTCCAAAACTACCGCATCCTCGTCTATCCGCGCCCTGGCAGTGAGCACGCCCCCCTGCGCGACCACCCGTCGGTGACGATGGTCGACGTGCCGATGATAGACATCTCGTCGAGCTACATACGCCAGCAGATTGCGGCCCGGCGCGACGTGCGCTACCTGCTCACCGAGCCAGTCTACCAATACCTGACCGAAATGCATTTCTACGAAATATGAAAAAAGGAGTCAAAATCTTGCTTTGGGTGGTCGGCATAATGCTGGCCCTGTTGTTGGTGATGTCGCTCGTGGCCGGTCCGGTGGCCAAAGGCTACATCAACAAGCACGGCGAGCAGCTTGTGGGCCGCCGCATAAACGTGGAACATGTGGGAGTCAACCTCTTCAGCGGCAACGTCACAGTGCGCGACCTGAGCGTATACGAAGACGACGGCAGCACGCGCTTTGCCGGATTCGACACCCTCGACGCTTCGGCACGCCTGCTGGCACTGCCTTTCAAAACCCTGCACATTGGCCACATCACGCTGGCAGGCCTCGACGCCAACATAGAGCAGAATGGCGACCGCTTCAACTTCAGCAGTCTGCTGGAGCACTTCGCCTCGGACAGCACCGCCGAAAAAGACACCACACCCAGCGACTGGACACTGAAATTCTACAACATACGCATCAGCCACGCCAGTCTCAACTACGACGACCTGATGCACCACAAAGGCATACACCTGCCCGACATCAACCTGCGCGTGCCAGGCTTTGTGCTCGGCGGCGGCGAGGACAGCGAAGGAGGTCTGAGCCTCGGCTTCGACAAAGGCGGACACCTGAACATAGACGCCAACCTCGACGACCGGCAGAACAGCTTCGACCTCAAGGTGAACCTCGAAGACTTCAAGATAGAAAACCTCGACAGCTACCTGGCCGACATGCTCGACTACAACAGCCTCGACGGCACTGTGGAGATGCACCTGAGCGCCACGGGCAAGACCGACGACATAATGAAGAGCCGCATCGGCGGCACGGTGGCTGTGCGCGGCGTAGACCTGCGCGACCGCAACGCACAGGTGCTTGGCCTCGACAGCCTGGACGTGAGCATCGACAACATAAACATCGACGAGAACATATTCGACATCAAGTCGGTGCGCCTCAACGGACTGACAGCCAACTATGAGCAGTGGGAAGACTACAGCAACCTGAGCCGCATGCTGGTGAGCAACAACGAGCCGCAGACAGTG
>JAZNSV010000075.1:0-7937 GCA_045591485.1 Bacteroidales bacterium
TTTCATCTATTGGAAATGGCAGACGCGGCACGCCGCGTCTCTACAGACTCAAAAACCTTAAACCTTAAACCTTAAACTTTTCATCTATTGGAAATGGCAGACGCGGCACGCCGCGTCTCTACAGACTCAAAAACCTTAAACTTTAAACCTTAAACTTTCATCCCACTCGGCCGTTGTACGATACATGTACGATATATGGACGATACTTGTGCCGGTCGTTAACATAAAAGTATCGTACATATATCGTACATGTATCGTACAACGGGTGAAGAGGTGCAGTCTATGAGCTGTATTTCAGCACGTTATGCACAAAAATCGGCAGAACAAATTGAATATCAAGAGTATAAGCACAACCGAAGCGGAAAGAAAAACGACACGCCGCGCACAATAAAAGGACGAAAACGGCGTTAAGGGCTACATGGAAAAGACAATATATCTGGCTGCAGGATGCTTCTGGGGCGCACAGCACTACCTGAAGCAAATACGCGGCATAATAGAGACCGAGACCGGTTTTGCCAACGGAAAGACCACAGACGCAGTGACCTACGAGGAAGTCTACACCGACCGCACGGGCTATGCCGAAACGGTGCGCGTGGTGTTCGACCCCGAGGTGCTGCCGCTGCGCAAGCTGCTTCAGCTCTACTTCATGAGCATCGAGCCCACAAGCGTCAACCGGCAGGGCGAAGACCAGGGAACGCGCTACCGCACAGGCATCTACTACATAGACCCCGACGATGTGGCCACGATACGCGACGTGTGCCGCGAGGTGCAACGCGACTACAGCTCGCCGCTGGCCGTCGAGGTTGAGCCCATCGAGGTGTTCCACCCCGCCGACGAATACCACCAGGACTACCTGGACAAGCACCCTGACGGCTACTGCCACCTGCCGCAGGCGTTGTTCGAATTCGCCCGCAAGGCCAACGGGTGACGCCACGCCACCCGACGGGGAACACGAACCACACGACATCAAAAAAAAATCGGCGACGGCATCGCCAGCGGGCGTCCGGCACGACGCCGACGCACACTTTTCGGCACACACAACCAACAGAATATGACATATAATAAAAATATTTTCGCATTATGTCAAATATTCTTCGTACCTTTGCCGCCGATTTTGACCTATGCGGATATGGCGTAATTGGTAGCCGCGCAAGACTTAGGATCTTGTTCCGAGAGGAGTGGGGGTTCGAGCCCCCCTATCCGCACAAGAGTGACAGAGTGGAAGAGTGACTGAGTGACTGAGTGGGTGAGTGACTGAGCGAAGAACAGACAGATGAAGACAAGAAGAACATACAACAACATGGCGGCGGCGCTCAAGCGAGCGCTGGTGCTGGCGTTGTCTGTTTTTTTTATCGCGCACGCGTACGCAAGCTACATCGTGGTGCCGATGGACGAGACTCAGAAGAACCACCTCAAGGCCTACGGCGTGGCCTACTGGGCGCTGCAGCGCGAGGCCGAGGTGACGTGGCTGCTCAACTACCGCGGCGGCTCGTTCATGACCAAGTATGCCGAAGCCATCGAGCGCGAATGCAAGCTGCGAGGCGTGAGCTGCGAGGTGATAGCCGACGGGCAGAGCAGCGCCATACTGAGCCACATAGCCGACCCGGCGGTGAACATGGACGCCGTGCGGCTGCAGAAGGCCCCGCGGATAGCCGTCTACTCGCCCAAGAACAAACTGCCGTGGGACGACGCGGTGACGCTGGTGCTCACCTACGCCGAGATACCCTACGACGTGGTGTACGACGAGGAGGTGATGGGCGGAGCGTTGCCGCAGTACGACTGGCTGCACCTGCACCATGAGGACTTCACCGGCCAGTACGGCAAATTCTGGGCCAACTACCGCAGCCAGCAATGGTATATCGAAGACGTGCGCCAGCAGGAGGCCATGGCCGGCAAGCTGGGGTTCAGCAAGGTGAGCCAGCTGAAGCTGGCCGTGGCCAAGCAGATACGCGACTTTGTGATGGGCGGCGGATTCCTCTTCGCCATGTGCTCGGCCCCCGACAGCTACGACATAGCCCTGGCCGCCGAGGGCGTGGATATCTGCGCCGAGATGTTCGACGGCGACCCCATGCAGCCAAACGCCCAGCAGATGCTCGACTACAGCCGCTGCTTTGCCTTCAAAGACTTCAAAATCAGCACCAACCCGTCGGAATACGAGGTGTCGAGCATCGACATCGACGACCGCACACGCAACCGCGTAGTCAACGAGAAGACCGATTTCTTCGTGCTCTTCGACTTCTCGGCCAAGTGGGACTGGATACCCACCATGCTGACGCAGAACCACACGCGTGTGGTGCACGGCTTCATGGGGCAGACCACGGCCTTCCGCCGCCAATATGTCAAAAGCTCGTGCCTCATCCTCGGCGAAAACAAGGAGCTGGGCGAGGTGCGCTACCTGCACGGCGAATACGGCAAAGGCACCTGGACATTCCTCGGCGGCCACGACCCCGAAGACTACCGCCACTTTGTGGGCGACCCGCCGACCGACCTCTCGCTATACCCCAATTCGCCGGGCTACCGGTTGATACTCAACAATATCCTCTTTCCGGCAGCAAAGAAAGAAAAACACAAGACCTGAATTTGAGAAACGAAAACTGAAAACTTGAAAATGAAAAAACACATCATAATCGGACTGATTGGGCTGATGGGAATAGCCGGCAGCCTGAACGCCCAGAACGGCAACTGGAGCGTCTACGACACCCGCTCGTCGGAAATCGGCGGCAACAACATCTCGGCCATCGCGCCCGACAGCCGCGGCGTGTGGGTTGGCACCTACTACGGCCTCAGCCGCCTGAACAACGGCCAATGGATGGACTACTCGATGTTCAACGACAAGCTCAAAGACCAGTCGATCAACTGCCTGATGACCGACAACCGCGGCGTCACCTGGATAGGCACCGACGACTACGGCGTCATCGAGTTCGACGGCACCCACTGGACCGAGCACAACGAGGAGACCCGCCGTCTGAAGATGAAATTCGTCAAAGAGATAGTGCAGGACAACGACGGAGTGTACTGGATTGGCGTCACCCTGGGCGGCGTGGTGCGCTACGACGGCTACTCGTGGGAGAAATACACCCCCGAAGACTGCGAACTGCTGAGCGACTTCGTGCTAGACCTGGCGGTGGACCGCGCCAACCGCAAATGGATAACCACCAATGCCGGCGTGAGCGTGTACAACGGACGCCGCTGGACGAGCTACACCGTAGACAACAGCGGCCTGCCCGACAACATAGTGCCCGCCGTGGCCATCGACCAGAACAACGTCAAGTGGTTCGGCACCCTCAACGGGCTGACCCGCTTCGACGGCGACGACTGGCAGACCTGGAATACCTCCAACAGCCCGCTGCCGGCCAACCAAATCAACGACATAGCCATCGACGACGAGGGCCTGCTGTGGATAGCCACCAACAACGGCGCAGCGGTGTTCGACGGAGTCGACCGCTGGGTGGTCTTCACCTCGAAAAACAGCCTCTTGCCGGCCGGCAACATCTACAAGGTGGCCAACGACGGCAACGACAACCACTGGTTCGGCAACGACAGCAAAGGCCTGGCCCGCCTCAGCGGCTTCAGGATGCCCTCCAAGGCCCGCAGCGGCAGCGGCAACACCGACAACACCACAGTGCGCCGCAACACACAGAACGACAACAACCAGACCGCCGCCTCGCAAAACGGCGCCGAGAAGGTGCGCATCAACCCGTACCTCGACGACGGCTACGTCACCATCAGCATCGAAAGCCCCTCGGCCCAAGTCACCTTCACCAATTCGCAGGGCAAGGTGGTGAAAACCGTCAACGGCTACCGCAGCGGCCAGAAAATACTGATCAACCGCATGGCCAAGGGCATGTACACCGTGGGCGTGAAGACCGTGCGCGGCGAAAGAAAGATAAAATTCAACCTCAAATAACGACAACACATGAAGAAGTTTCTCCTTCTGGGATTATGCGGCCTGATGGCCCTGCTGGGCAGCACCGCCGTTGCACAGCAGCTCGACCCCGTCAAATGGACCTACAGCGTCAGCGAGACCTCGGCCACAGAAGCCGAGCTGGTGTTCACCGCCAAGCTCGATGCCGGATGGCACCTCTATTCGCAATACACCGACCCCAACGGCCCGCTGGCCATCGAGTTCGCATTCAACGACAGCAAAGACTACCAGCGCCTGGGCAAGGTGCAGGAGCCCAAGCCGCACGAAGAAATGGATGAGATATTCGGCTGCGTGGTCAAATCGTTCAGCGGCACTGTGGTCTTCCGCCAGAAGGTGAAGCGTCTGAGCGACAAAGACTTCACGGTGACCGGCACATTCAGCTACCAGCTCTGCAACGACGGCAGCTGCATAGCCCCCGAAGACCGCGACTTCAGCTTCAAGGTGCCCGGCGCCAAGGCCGAGACCGCGGCAGCCGCAGCCACAACAGAGGAGCCAGCAGCAGCCGAACCCGAAAAGGCGGAAGAAGCCTTCGACAGCAGCGCCATAGCCATAGACCTGCCCGACGACGCGGCCACCCTCGAAGAGGCAGAGACGGCAGCGCCCGCCAAAGAGAAGAAGCAGAGCCTGCTGGTCATATTCCTGCTGGCTGTAGGCGGCGGCATACTGACCATGTTCACCCCCTGCGTATTCCCCATGATACCGATGACGGTCAACTTCTTCGTGCGCGGCGCCGAAAACAAGCGCAAAGGCCGTCGCCAGGCATGGTTCTTCGGCTTCTCTATCGTCTTCCTGTTCGCAGTGCTCGGTGCAGTGCTGAGCGCCGCCTTCGGCCCCGAAGCACTCTACACCCTCGGCACACACTGGATACCCAACCTCCTGTTCTTCATCATCTTCTTCGTCTTCGCGCTGAGCTTCTTCGGCCTCTTCGAAATCAAGATGCCCGAGAAGTGGGTCAACGCCAGCGACGAGCAGGCCGACAAGGGCGGCTTCCTGGCCCCCTTCTTCATAGCCCTGACCACCGTGCTGGTGAGCTTCAGCTGCACCGGCCCCATTTTGGGCGCCGCCCTGGTGGGCCTCACCACCAGCTCGACCGACCGCTGGGTGAGCCTCGTCACCATGCTGGGCTTCGGCATCGGCTTCGCCCTGCCGTTCACACTGCTGGCCATGTTCCCGCAGGCTCTGAAAAACATGAAGAGCGGCAGCTGGCTCAACACCGTCAAGATTGTCTTCGCTTTCCTCGAGCTGGCCTTCGGTCTCAAGTTCCTGCAGCAGGCCGACCTCTACTGCAACTGGGGTCTCCTGCCGCGCGACACCTATCTGGCCCTCTGGATTGTCATCTTCGGCCTCATGGGATTCTACCTGCTGGGCAAGCTGCGCTTCAAAGGCGACGACGAGGTGAAGGAGATAGGCACCCTGCGCCTCTTCCTGGCCATCGCCGACCTGGCCTTTGTAGTGTGGATGATACCCGGTCTCTGGGGTGCTCCTCTCAAAGGCATCAGCGGATTCCTGCCTCCGATGGAGAGCCAGAGTTTCAACATTGAAAAGATAGTGGCCGAGAACACGCCCACCGCCGGCGCCGGCACAGTGGCTGCAGGCAAACTGCCCGCCGACCGCAAATACGCCGACCGCCTGCACGTGCCGCTGGGATTCGAAGCCTTCTTCGACCTCGACGAGGCCAAAGCCTATGCCCGCAAGCATGGCAAGCCGGTCTTCATCGACTTCACCGGCAAGACCTGCGCCAACTGCCGCGAGATGGAGCACTACGTGTGGAGCGACCCCGAAGTGAAGCGCCTGCTCAACGAGGAGTTCATCATGTGCTCGCTCTACGCCGACGAAAACACCATCGACCTGCCCGAGAGCGAATGGGTCACCGACGACAAGGGCCGAACCCTGAAGACCCTCGGACGCAAAAACCTGAACTACCAGAAAACCGAATTCAACATGAATGCCCAGCCCTACTACGTCATCGTCGACGCCGACGGCAACATTCTCACCAAGGAGAACTACAAATACGACCGCGACGTGCAGAAATTCGTAGACTGGCTCAACGAAGGCATAAAGACATACAAATCCAAATAACCACATTACAAAATCCAATACATGAAACGCATCATCTTAAGCGCACTGACGCTTATGGCCACGATCGGGCTGAGTGCTGCCGAGGTGCCGCAAAATGCACTTCGCCAAGCGGCGGTCAATTTTTGGAACACCTACCGCCCGGCAACGATGAAAGCCATCGGCCCAACAGACCTGCAGGCTGTGTCCGTCGACGGCATGACGCATCTGGGCATCTATGTGATGGGAGAAGAAGGCTTTGTCATCCTGGCCGACGACGACCGGGTGCGCCCTGTGCTGGCCTATTCGTTCGACAGCCCCTTCCCTGCTGTGCCGCATCCTTCGCTGCAGAGCTGGCTGGCCAACTACGAAGCCCAGATAGACTACGTCTCAAAGCAGGCCTTTGCCGCACCCGCATGGGTCAGTGCAGAATGGGACAAGCTGCTGAACGGCACCGTGCCGCCAGTGCCGCTAACCCTGGTCAACGTGCCGGCCCTCTGCTCTACACGATGGAACCAGTCCGACATGGGCAACACCTACAACCGCCTGTGCCCCTTCGACTCAACATACAACGAACGCACAGTGGTTGGCTGCGTAGCCACCGCCATGGCACAAATCATGAAATACTGGAACCACCCGTCGCATGGCGTCGGCAGCCACACCTACACTCCCGTCACATGGCCAGGCTACGACACCCTCTACGGCACCCTCAGCGCCGACTTCGGCAACACCACCTACCAATGGGAATACATGCCCAACTACCTGAACGTCACTTCGGCGCCCCATCAAATCAACGCCGTTGCCACCCTCTCCTACCACTGCGGTGTGGCTGTAGACATGATGTATGGGCCTTCGTCCACCGGCGGCAGCGGGGCCTACACCATCAGCTGGGGCGACGAGGTGCCCGGCTCCGACGTCGCCCTGCGCGACTACTTCCGCTACAACGAGTCGCTCCACGGCGAATACCGGTCCAACTACGACAGCGCAACATGGGCCGGCATGATTGAGGCCGACCTTGAGGCCGGACGGCCCATACTCTACACCGGCGACGACAACACCTCCGGCCACGCCTTTGTGCTTGACGGATCGGACCTACAGAACCGCTACCACTTCAACTGGGGCTGGGGCGGCGACGGCGACGGCTTCTACGCCATCGACAACATGGCTCCGGGCGGCGGCGGCGCGGGCGGCAATGCCACCTACACATTCAACGAGGGGCACTCGGCCATCTTCAGCATTTTCCCGAACCCCGAGACTTTCGACACCATCGACTTCTACGACACCATCTGCGACAACGTCTCGGAATACACCTACTACAACTACGAGTTCGACGCAGTCGACGGCGACTATCAGGTGCGCCACCTCGACACCGTAGTCAACCTCCACGTCAAGGTTATTCAAGAGAAACATATTTATATATATAGCAACAGCCCCGACGACCACTCACAGCAACGTCAGGACTTCTGTCCGGTCGATTCGATCATTGTGCCCGAATGCACCTTCGAACGCGAAGGGTATGCCTTCCACCACTGGACGCTCAACTACGTCGGCAACGGTCAGCACTTCTACCCCGGCCAGCGCATCAAACGCAGCGGAAACTTCTCGCTCTACGCACAATGGGTCAGCGCCGACGACACCATCGGGGGCATGGGCATAGCTCAGACATTGGACGACGCCGTAGCACTCGGCCCCAACCCGACAAAAGACATCGTGTCAGTCGACGCACCGGCAGGTGCCAAGATAACACTGTTCGACGCCATGGGCCGCATCATAGCCACAAAAACAGCCACAGACGGCAAGGTCGATTTTGACCTCACCGACCAGGCCGCAGGCATGTTCACAGTGCAGGTGCGCACAGAAAAAGGCGTCTGCAACAAACGAGTAATCAAGCAATAGGAAAATATTTTCAAGAAAAATTTGGTCAATTGGGGAAAAGTTCGTACCTTTGCACCCGATT
>JAZNSV010000076.1:0-3302 GCA_045591485.1 Bacteroidales bacterium
GACCATGATGAAGGACGATGGTGCGGACACGTTCATCGCCGCCTCCATACTCCCCTTCATGTACGACACGGCAACCGGCACCTACACCTGGGACCCCACACCGCTGGGCACCAAGGAGCTGGCTGGTGAGGAGCGCCTCAAGGAGTGCTACCGCCTCATCAATGCCGCCAACGTCAAGCGCCCCGCATCACGAAGATATGATATACCCGAAGTGGAACTTGAAAATTAAAAATTAAAAATTAAAAATTAAAAATTGAAAATTGAAACAGGCAGATAGTGTCATCCTGAGCAACGCTCATCTCGCGTTGGCCCCTTAAAGAGGGACAGTGCTTTCAGATAGTCTGCACACGCGATAAAACTAATCAAAGAGAACTGTCGCCCTTTAAGGGGGACGAGCGAAATGAAGCTTTAGCAAAATGGAGCGGAGGGGGTAAAACTCCTAACTCCTAATTCCTAACTCCTAACTAATAAAATAAACTCATGAAAAAGATAACCCCCTACCTCCTGCTGGCCCTCCTGCTCACAGGCTGCTACAAAGACCAAGGTAACTACGACTACACCTTAGGCACAATGAACGAAATACGCTCCGTCACCTTCACCCCCTCGGCGACAACAGCTGCCGGAGGCGATGTCATCGAGGTGCAGCAGGCACTCAACGACTCAGACAGGGTGCGCCGTATCGAGGCCACCGTGGAACAGTCCATCGCCACCACCCTCGACGAACTGGACTTCTACTGGTGCCGCACCTATGCCAATGAGCAAGGCAGACAGGTGCGCGACACACTGCGCACCAAGGGCTACCTCGAAGTGACACTCCCCGTAGGCCAAGCCATGGAGTACAACATCTTCCTGCAGATCTACGACCGCTCCACCGACCTCTCCCACTACTCCTCGTTCAGGCTCGCCACACGCCCCCTGTTCAAGAACAGCCTCTTCGTACTCCACGGACAGGAGGGCCAGCGCCAGCTGGGCAACATCGAGGTCATCGGTAACGAAACCAAGATCTACACCGACGTCAAGCACGTCACCAACGACAACAACCACTACGAGAACGCCACAGGCCTCGGCTATACCACCTATTACAACATCCCCGAAAATCTGGCTAACATCGGCACCACCAGCACCCTCACTCTCTTCGGCAACCAGGGCGATACCCGAGGCTACAACCCCCACGGCATGAACGTGAAGTTCACCTCCGAACAGATGTTCAAGCCCGAAAGCGAGACCTTCGCCTACCGCCGCACCATGCAGACGGGCGACCCCGCCAATTACACCCAGTACAAGGTCGTACTCACCGAGACGGGCGAGGTATACGTAGGCAACTACGTACACGCCCTCTACAAGCCTGGCCTCGCCTGCGAGGGCAACCCCGACCTGCCCCATCAGACCGACTACGACATCACCGCCGCCACCATCACCCACAACCGCTTCCTCCTATGGGATGCCAAGCATGGCCGTTTCCTCTATGCCGCCAAGGAAGACCAAGGGTTTGCCAAGGACGAAGGCAACTCCATCAAGCCCGGCTACATGTCGCAGAGCCCCCTGCTCGATGCCCATGTCAAGCTCGCCACCCTGCAGCATTCGCCCGCCACGATGACCGCCGTGATGGGCTACATCAACTACCGCGACAGCTACGACCAGCAAAACGCCTACTTCATCTTCAAGGATGAGGCCACCGGCCACTACTACCGCTACGAGCTCCGCATGGAAGACATTGGTGACGGCAGCAAAGCCCCCCAGCGCCGCGGTGCCCCTGCCGAGAACGAGCCACTGGCCGCCTATACCATCATCAGCGAGAAGCAGCTCACCGGGCTCACCCCCACCCACATGAGCACCATCACCTACAACGCATGGTTCACCACCTCGAACCTCTTCTTTGCCGAGGGCGGCACCGTATACCGCTACAACGTCTCCAACGGCGACAAGTATCCCGTCTACCAAGCCCCCGAAGGCTATGAGGTCACCCGCATCAAGTTCCGCACCGAGGAGAGCTCCACTTTCAGCGACGACCTTGGCCTCCACCTCACCATCGCCCTCCACGATGGCACCCACGGCGCCATCGCCGAGGTGAAGTTCACCACCGCTGCCGACATCGACGAAGACTTCCCCACACTCTTCTACGACCGCGACAACGACGGCAACCGCTGGGGCGAAATCCACGACATGCAATTCGTGTATGACTATATATATAAAATGGTATATTGATATGAAAAAGACCACACTACTGACACTGATGCTCCTGTGCGTACTGACCTCGATGGCGCAGGCTGGAGACATCGCGATAAAGGGTAAGATTGAGGGTATCAAGAAGGGACGGCTGTACTTGCTCGCACGCTCGGGCGAGGAGCAGACGGACACGCTGGGCTACTGCGACTTCAAGCGGGGAAAGTTCACGCTGACGGCCGTCGCCGAGGAGCCTGTGGTGGCGCAGCTCGTGGTGGACGGCTTTGCCGGTGGCTTCACCCTCTTTGCCGAACCCGGAGTGACCTATGAGGCATACCTCAGCGAGGACGACAACTACTACATCCGTGGCGGACAGCTCAACGACAGCTACACGGCACACATGAAGGAGTCTGCCGCCATGCGCAAGGCTATCGACGGCATGCAGAGCCGCTACGACTCGCTGCGCACGGCACGCAAATTCCGCAGCGCCAGCCAGGTGAACGACTCGCTGCAGCGTCAGCAGAACGCCTTGAGGGAGCTGACCAACACGTTCCTCGGCAGCAACGACAACATCATAGCAGCCTACACCATCTACTCGAACCTGCTCATGCGCGAGGCGAGTCTGCGCGAGACACGCAGCATGTATGCCACGCTGGGCGAGGGCGCCAAGGGTAGCCAGTATGGGCGCATCATCAAGGAGCGCATCAGGCGCCTGGAGAAGACCGAGGGCGGTGCCCAAGCACCCGACTTCACGCTCACCGACCCACAGGGCAATGCCGTGACGATGAGCAGCGTGAAGGGCAAGATCAAGATTATCGACTTCTGGGCAAGCTGGTGCGGACCCTGCCGCCTCAACAACCCCGCCCTGCGCAAGCTATACGATGAGCTGCACCCGCTGGGGCTGGAAATCATCGGCGTATCGCTCGACACCAACAAGGCAGCTTGGGAAAAGGCCATCGAGAAGGACGGACTGACGTGGATAAACGTGTCGTCGCTCAAGGGATGGAAGTGCGACCTCATCAGCCTCTACAACATAACGGGCGTGCCCGCACTCTTCGTCCTCAACGAGAACAACCAAATCATTGCCACAGGCCTACGGGGCGAACAGCTACGGGAGTTCCTGGAGGAGAGGCTAAAGT
>JAZNSV010000077.1:0-4023 GCA_045591485.1 Bacteroidales bacterium
ACAGACCTGAGACAAGGATGAAGAAGGAGTACCACAAGCGAGTTTCGCCCATTGTCCGCAAGGGAGGCCGCTCCAGAGTAACCCACAGCAAGGCAATGAAGCCACCCATGGCGAGAATGGCAACCGTCATCGTGGCTATGGCCACGGTGCTGCGCTCTTTCTTCATCACCGCCCAAATGGACGCTGTGGCCGCAATCAGCATCACAATACCTGCCCACAAGGGGAATATATTCCAGCCCATGTTTTAGATTTATGAATTATGAATTTTGAATTCTGAATTACTATCCGGATGGTAAATTGTCAAATAATCAAATGGTAAATAAATTGTAAATCGTCAAATTGTAATTTTTTAGTTTTTCGTCTTCGTTTTCACTCACTCGCTCGAAGAGCGTTTACTAATTCAGAATTCATAATTCACAATTCAGAATTAGATAACGGTCCTTGGATAAAGAGCAGCATCGCGCCCGCAAGCAGCATGAGGATGCCCGCTGCCGACAGCCATTGCCATGGCTCGCTGACAATCTCAACGATGGCATACCTCTCTCCATGGGGTGATGTGGAAAAGCTGACAAGATATATCTTTTCGCTTATCGTCCGTGCATAGGGGTGATTGACTCGCAATGTTACCATCGTGCCATCGACCATAATCTGTGCCTCGTAGTGCGTGGGGGTGCCGTTCTCGGCCTCTTCGATGCTGAAGTCCTTCAGCTCGAGGGTATAGGGCAAGCGTCTCTCTTCGCCCTCCATGGTATAGGCATCGTTCGAGGGATAACGCTGCACAGGAGCACGCAGCTGCTCACGGTCGGGTGCTCCCCAGAATCCTGCACCGAGTGCCAGGAACAAACCGACGTGTGCCAGGCAGAAACGCCATCGTATACCCTTCCCGTTGCGCCAGCCACGTAGGATGACAAATTGCAGATGGCTCAGCACGAACAGGAGCGAACACACCGTGGGCCATGCCGTCGACGAAGGCTTGAGCTGCAGCCCCAGTGTGATGCCAATCGCAGCAATCAAAGCAAGAGACAGCCATGTGGCCTCGCGTGAAAGCATAAACCGAGCACAGGCATTGTGGGCTCTGCCGCGATACATCATCGCCAGCAGCATCATCCACAAGGCCAACACCAAAATGTTGAGCGGGAAACGGAAGATGCCTACCGGGAAGCTCCCAAAACAGACCTCGACAAGAAAAGACAAAGCAATCACCACGCCTACCATGCAGACGCCTCCAAGGTGCGGAAATCTGTTGTTCTTTGTCAATGTCTTCATAACTCGTGATAAAGGTAGTTATTTTTTTTGAAATAAATAGTATGCTGATGAGGAAAAAGAGATTCGGCAACGATATAACTGCAGTCCCAAGCCTCAAATCACTCTCCATACATCCGCGCTCTCATCTCTTTGATTTGGCCACTTGTAATGTATTCATCACATTCCATCATCTTATCAATGATACATTTTCGGCTTTCTGTTTCGAATTATAAAAAAATGCCATATCTTTGTAGTAAATATGAGAATTAATCTGTTTTTAAGTCTTAAATACATTTATTATGAAGAAACACCTCCTCCCCCTCCTCTTGAGCATTCCTATGCTCATGAGTGCTGAGAACATCAGCGTCAACAGCCCCGACGGCAACCTCAAGGTGACCCTCTCGGACAACGATGGCAAGCTCTCCTACACGGTTACGTACAAGGAGCACAGCATCATCGAGTCGTCACCGCTCGGTCTCATGACCAATGTGGGCGACTACACACAGGGTGCCAAGTTGGCCAAGCAAGAGACCAGCGCCATCGACGAGCGCTACACGCTCAACCGCACCAAGAAGAGCGACATCCACTACGTGGCCAACCAGCTCGTGGCTACCTACCGCTACCCCGAGCACCGCGCCATGCAGGTGGTGTTCAACGTGAGCAACAACGACATCGCCTTCCAGTACCGCCTCATGCCCATCGGCGAAACCGTTTGTGCAGTGGTCAACAGCGAGGCCACCGGCTTCGACTTCCCCGAAGGTACTACCACCTTCCTCACCCCACAGTCCGACCCCATGATTGGCTGGAAGCGCACCAAGCCCAGCTACGAAGAGGAGTACGTACCCGATGAACCCATGGGTACACCCTCAAAGTATGGCCGCGGCTACACCTTCCCCGGCCTCTTCCACATCGGCGACTGCTGGGCACTCGTGTCAGAGACTGGCGTCACCAGCGAGTACTGCGGCTCACGCCTGAGCGAGGGTACCAAGGACGGCCTCTACACCAACGCCTACCCCATGGAGGGCGAGGACAACGGCTTCGGCAGCACGGGCGCACAGATTGCCCTGCCCAGCGCTACTCCCTGGCGCACCATCACCGTGGGCGACAACCTCAAGCCTATCGTGGAGACCACCATCCCCTTCGACGTGGTGAAGCCCCTCTACGAGCCCTCTATCGACTATAAGTTTGGCCGCAGCACCTGGCACTGGATGATCTGGGACGACGCATCGTGCAACTACGACGACGTGAAGAAGTTCATCGACCTTGCCTCTACGATGGGTTGGGAATATACCCTCATCGACGGTCTGTGGGACAAGCAGATTGGCTACGACAAGATTGAAGAGCTCATCCGCTACGCCATCAGCAAGGGGGTAGAGCCCTTCCTCTGGTACAACTCTAACGGTTCATGGAGCGATGCCCCACAAGGTCCGCACGACCGCATGAGCAACCCCATCACCCGCAAGGAAGAGATGAAGTGGATGAAGAAGATGGGCGTCAAGGGTATCAAGGTAGACTTCTGGGCAGGCGACAAGCAGGAGACTATGCGCCTCTACGAGCAGGTGCTCTCCGACGCCAACGAATATGGCATCATGTGTATCTTCCACGGCTGCACCCTACCCCGCGGCTGGGAGCGCATGTATCCCAACTACATCGGTAGCGAGGCCGTATTGGCATCAGAGAACCTCAAGTTCAACCAGCACTTCGACGATGTAGAGGCCTACAACGCCTCACTCCATCCCTTCATCCGCAATGCCGTGGGCAGCATGGAGTTTGGTGGCACCATCCTCAACGAGCGCCTCAACCGCGGCAACGACGGTGGCACCTACCGCCGCACCAGCGACAACTTCCAGCTCGCCACTGCCATCCTCTTCCAGAACCCCGTGCAGATGTTTGGCCTCTGCCCCAACAACCTTGAGGATGCTCCTGCCGAAGCTATGAACTTCATGCGCAACGTACCCACCACCTGGGACGACACCCGCTACATCGACGGCTATCCCGGCAAGTACGTTATCCTGGCACGCCGCCATGGCGACCAGTGGTACGTGGCAGCCATCAACAACACCGGCGCGCCCCTCAAGGTAGAGGTCGACCTCAGCTTCTTCAAGGGCTCATCGGCCACCTACTACTACGACGAGAAAGACCTCGCCTTCGCAGTCAAGGACATCAAGTTCAAGAAAAACAAGAAGGTGAAGCTCAACATTCCCCACAACGGCGGCAGCGTCATCGTGGAGAACAAGGAGTATAGCGGCAACCCCATCCTCCCCGGATTCCATGCCGACCCCGAGGTGCTCTACTCCAACAAGACCGATCGCTACTACACCTACACCACCACTGACGGACAGCCCGGCTGGGGTGGCTGGTACTACACCTGCTTCTCATCGGACAACCTCGTAGACTGGCGCTTCGAGAGCATCAACTTCGACGTGCGCGAGCAGACCTCTTGGGCTGGCGGCAATGCCTGGGCACCCGCCTGCATAGAGAAGAAGGTCAACTACGAGTACAAGTACTACTTCTACTTCAGCGGCGATGCAGGCCGTGAGAAGGGTAAGGCCAGCGGCGTAGCCGTAGCCGACAACCCCGAAGGACCCTACACCGACGCACTGGGCAAGCCCCTCGTGGACTTCCGTCCTGAGGGTCAGAACCACGGCCAGCAGATCGACGTCGACGTCTTCACCGACCCCGACACCGGCATCAGCTACCTCTACTGGGGCAATGGCTACATGGCCGGCGCCGAACTCAACAACGACATGATCAGTCTCAAGGAGGGTAGCGTCACCC
>JAZNSV010000078.1:0-4136 GCA_045591485.1 Bacteroidales bacterium
CGTGCCCAGGCCCCCACGGCGACCGCCGTGGCCGAGGTCGGCACCACCACCGCCACCCTCACTTGGGTCGACGGCGTCAACCCCGTCGTCCACCACTACCAGGTGATGGCCGTCGCCGGCACCGACACCCTCTATCTCCCCGGTACTGACGCCCTGACCTTCACCTTCACGGGCCTGCAGCCCTCAACCAGCTACACCTTCCGTGTGCGCACCTTCATCAACGCCAACGAGTCCGACGCCAGCCCCTGGAGCAGCGTCAGCGCCACTGGCTTCACCCACTATGCCAACCCCACCGTGGTCAATGCTGAAAACAGCTATACCAACGACTTCGAGGCTTCGGCCGAAGGCTGGCAGTTCGCCAACAACGCCACCCACGGCTGGTACTATGCCACCGAGGTCATCTCCTCGCACCTCGACACCGTCACCCTCGACGCCTATGCCCTCGGCAGCTTCATCCTGCCTGACGACACCGTCTACAAGGCCGACGAGAGCGGCGAGATCGACACCGCCGCCACCACCTGGAGCAAAGCCAACCAGGTCAACGACAGCGTCAACCACGTCATCTGGGTCTCCAACGACAATGGAACCACCAACACCTACTCCAACGGCAATAGCACCATCTATGCCTATATGCCCGTGCAGCTCGAGGCTGGCGACTACGACTTCAGCATCGATTATCGCGTCAACGGCGAGAACAACTACGACTACGCCGTGGCCGCCCTCGTCGACGAGAATGTCGCCCTCAATGCCACCACCACCAATACCCGTCCGAGCAGCCTGCCTTCCGGCTGGACCATCCTCAGCGATGTGATGCAGAAGAAGACTTCTTGGACCAACAGCAGCCGCACCTTCACCGTCGGTTCCGACGGCATCTACAAGCTCGTCCTTGTGTGGAGCCACGATGGTGGTATCTACAATCCTCCCGCAAGCATCGACAACATCGTGCTGAAGAAGGTTGTCAGCTTCCCGGTGCAGAACCTCGCTGTCGCCGACAGCCTGACCACCGCCAACAGCCTGACCATTGTTTGGGACGACACCATCAATGCCGATGCCACCTACCGTATCGTGGTGAAGAAGGGCAACGACACCTGCGGCATCGCAGAGAACGTTGAAGGCAACTCCTTCACCGTCGACACCCTGACCAAGCTGACCGCCTACAGTTTCACGGTCTACACCAACGCCAACGGCGTCGAGTCGCACCCCGTGAGCATCAGCGGCACCACCAACCCCAACGTCTTCGCCGTCACCGATGTGGCCGCTATCGACGTCACGCGCAGCAGCGCCGTCATCAGCTGGGCCGACGAACTCAACGTCGAGGGTACCACCTACAATGTCGTTGTGATGCAGGATACCACCGTCGTGGCCAGCCTTGAGGGCGTCGAGAGCGGTGTCTCCGTCAACGGCCTCGACCCGCTGTCCGACTACGCGGCTACCATCTATGCCATCCATATCGACACAGCCACCGTCAGCACCAGCTTCAGCACGCTGAATGCCTTCGGTTCATTCTGCGGCGATCTCGTTGTGGCCGATGGTACCGCAACAGATAGCTATGTGCCTTTCTATGGCTATATGACAGACGGCGCACAGCATAACCAACTCCTGTACACTGAGGATTTGCTCACCGGCCTTGTCGGCTCTGATATAGAAGCCATTGCTTTCTATCCGACATCGCTTGGTTCGAAGGAGATGAACCATTGGACTGTATCCCTTGGCACTACCACCGCTACCTCGCTTAGCAGCTTGGCAAGCACAACAGGTTTTGTCACCGTTACCAATGATGCTTCCTTCGCTCGCGAGAATGGATGCTTTGTACTCCATTTCTCGACGCCTTATCACTATGAAGGCGGCAACCTGCTCATTGATATGGATCACCAGGCAGGCAACTGGGAAAGCCATTCTTTCTATGGCATTTCTAAAGCAGGTGCATCCTATACTTATAATTCGGCACGCTCTTTCCTGCCGAAGACAGCTTTCACTGTGGCATGCCCCGTGACCGAAATGGTTGCCACTGTCACCGAACGCACCAGCGATGGCGCCACCTTCGAGTGGAACAATCCACTGGCTGAGATTGAAGAGGAAGCTGCCGAGTATCACGTGGTTGTCAAGAGCGCTTCGGAGACCGTCGTCGACGAGACCGTCAACGCCCTGACCTACACCACCAACATCCTCACCCCCAGCACCAACTACACAGTCGAGGTCAGCGCTGTCTACGAGGATGGTATGATTATCGAGGCTGAGCCCGTGGCCTTCGAGACCCGCGGCCCCTGCAACGCGCCTGAGAACTTCGTGGCCACCGCCGCCCACACTACCATCAGCCTCAGCTGGACGCAGGACGACCCGACCATCGAGAGCTATCAGCTCTACTACGCTGCCGAGGCCGTCAACCCCGACACCCTTGCCGAGGATGCCTTCACCGCCGTTAGCGGCAACGATGGCTATACCATCGTCGACCTTGACGCCGACGAGACCTATTACGTCTACTTCCGCGCCAACTGCGGCGAGGACCAGAGCGCATGGCGCACCGCCACCGTCGCAACATTGCCCTTCTTAGAATGTGCTGATGTGGTTATCGGTTCGCAGTCGACGACAATGCAGAATGCTCCATTCTATACTCATTATGACTATGCTATTTCCCAGATGCTCTACACCGCTGAAGAGCTCGGCGGAGCCGGCACCATCAACAGTGTGACCTACACCTGCACCAGCGGCAGCCAGACCCGTACGGTGGACATCTACGTGAAGCCCACCACGCAGGCCACTCTCGCCAGCGAGGAGCTCGTCGATGCCACGGCCACACTGGTCTACTCCGGCACCATCAGCATCGCCCAGGGCGACGTCACCGTCACCTTCAACCAGCCCTATCAGTTCGACGGTACCACCAACCTCGTGATTATCGTTGACGACAATACAGGTTCTTGGGCTTCTTCGCCTTATTATGCTGCTTACAATGCAAGCGATATGACACGCTACAAATATCGTGACGGCAGCGACTTTGACCCCAGCACCAACAACTCTACGACTGTTTCGAGCACTCGTCCGGTGGCCAAGTTCAATGTCTGCCACATTGCTCCTGCCTGCGCTCCTGTCGAGTTCACCATCGACGACATCGACTACAACGCTGCCACCGCCAACTGGGCTCGTCCCGACTGCCAGGTCAACGGCTACCTGCTGGTCTACGGCAACGACACCATCGAGCTTGGCGACGTGACCAGCTACAGCTTCGCCGACATCGCCGAGAACGCTGAGCACACCGTCAGCATGGCCGTCCTCTGCGGCAATGGCGACACCAGTGCCTGGAACACCGTCACCTTCAACACTCCCGCCTTCTGCCGCGTCGTCGCCAACCTCGGCGCCGAAGTCAACGGCAAGAACAGCGCCATCGTGCGTTGGGAGAGCACCGACACCACCCAGGCTGCCAACTACAGCTACATCATCGACACCGTCGCCCTCATCGCCGACAGCCTCGACAACTATGCCGGCAACATCGTCAGCGGCATCGAGGTCGACAGCGTTGTGGTGAGCGGTCTGCTCTATGAGCAAAACTACTATGTCTATGTGCGCAACGTCTGCACGCTCGGTGACGCCGACGCCCTCGCCCCCTGGGCAGGCCCCGCCACCTTCACCACCGGCATCGAGATGCCCGCCGTTGTGAATCTCTCCGCCAGCGCAGTGCGCAACACCGTGACCGCCACTTGGGAGCGCAACGAGGCCATGTATGCCGACGAGACCGAATGGCAGGTTGCCATCGTGAAGGCCGACGCCGACACCGTCGCCCTCGCTTGGCAGAATGTCTCCATCGACAGCGTCACCTTCACCGGCCTCGACTACGAGACCGCCTACCGCGTCTACGTCCGCGCCTATAACAACGGCTCGGTGAGCGACAGCGTCCGCGCCCAGGCCACCACCGGCATCAACATGCCCGCTCCTGTGGCCCTGACCGCCGCCGCCTATCGCGACACCGTCACCGCCACCTGGCAGCGCAACGAGGCCGCCAACGCCATCGAGACCAGCTGGCAGGTCGCTATCCGCCACGCCAACGACGACAGCACCGCCCTCGTGTGGAACGACACCGACACCAACAAGTCGGATCGTAGCCATGTCGTTCTGTGAGCCAAGGAGTTGACTGCCTTATTTGT
>JAZNSV010000079.1:0-2955 GCA_045591485.1 Bacteroidales bacterium
CAAGTCAGGCTGTACACGTAACACAACCTTGGTTTACCAAACGAAGAGCGCGCGGTTCTGCATCATCGCGTTGGCCTGACCGGCGAACTTGGCGCGGACGGCCTCGTCGGTCGGGGCGCAGAGCACCTGGTCGATCATGTCGACGATGACGGGCATGTCGGCTTCCTTCAGGCCGCGGGTGGTGATGGCAGGCGTTCCGACGCGCAGACCGCTGGTCTTGAAGGCGCTGCGGCTGTCGAAGGGCACCATGTTCTTGTTGATGGTGATCTCGGCGGCCACGAGGGCGTTCTCGGCCTCTTTACCGGTGAGCTCGGGGAACTTGGGACGCAGGTCGATGAGCATAAGGTGGTTGTCGGTGCCACCGCTGATGACCTTGTAGCCCTTGGCCATGAAGGCTTCGGACATGACCTTGGCGTTCTTCATCACCTGCTGGATGTACTGGTCGTAGCTGTCGGTGAGGGCCTCGCCGAGGGCCACAGCCTTGGCGGCGATGACGTGCTCCAGGGGGCCGCCCTGGGTTCCGGGGAAGACGGCGCTGTCGAGCAGGGCGCTCATCTTCTTGATCTCGCCCTTCGGGGTGGTCTTGCCCCAAGGATTGTCGAAGTCCTCGCCCATAAGGATCATGCCGCCGCGGGGTCCGCGGAGGGTCTTGTGGGTGGTGGTGGTGACGATGTGGCAATACTTGACGGCGTTGTTCAGGTAGCCCTTGGCAATAAGGCCGCTGGGGTGGCTGATGTCGCCCATGAGGATGGCGCCGATCTTGTCGGCGATCTCGCGCATGCGGGCCCAATCCCAGTCGCGGCTGTAGGCGCTGCCGCCGCCGATGATGAGTTTCGGACGGTGCTCGAGGGCCTTCTTCTCCATGTCGTCATAGTCGACGATGCCGGTCTCTTCCTTCACCTGATAGCCAACAACATGATAGTTGATGCCGCTGAAGTTGACGGGGCTGCCGTGCGAGAGGTGACCGCCGTGGTTGAGGTCCATGCCCATGAAGGTGTCGCCGCTGTTGAGGCAGGCCAGGAACACAGCCATGTTGGCCTGTGCGCCGCTGTGGGGCTGCACGTTGGCCCAGCAGGCACCGTAGAGCTTCTTGGCGCGCTCGATGGCGATGGTCTCGCTCTGGTCGACAATCTGGCAGCCGCCATAGTAGCGCTTGCCGGGATAGCCTTCGGCATATTTGTTGGTCATGACGGAGCCCATGGCTTCCATCACCTGGTCGCTGACAAAGTTCTCAGAGGCAATCAGCTCGATGCCTTTGGTCTGACGCTCACGCTCTTTCTGGATGAGGTCAAAGATTTGTGTATCTCTTTGCATATCTGTTTATTATTTTATTTGTGACGGTAAAATCAGATTTGCAAATATACACATTAATTCCGACATGTGAGAAAAAAAGTGTAATTTTGCCGCCGATAATTTGCATGATACAGACAGTGAGACGTATTACGATAATGATGGCAATGCTCTGCATCGCCGCTTGTGGAACAAGTGCGCAGATGGTGCCGCTGGTGGGCGACAACCTTTTTTTCAACGCCGACCGGGTGTGGAGCTACAACCTCTACGAGCAGTCGCGCTGGGGCGGCGGGCTGCGCTGGACGGCGGCGCCGTCGTGGGCCGGCAACAGCCGTCTGACGGCCGATGCCTACGTGGGCTACGGCATACGCGACGAGCAGTGGAAATGGGGTGCGAGCCTGGCCGTGGCCCTGGCCCGCAGCCGCCATTCGCAGGGGCTGCACATCTCTGTGCTGCACGACCTTATACCCGCCGGCAGCCGCGCCCTGACGGCCACCACGCTGGCCGACCTCTCGAGCCTCAGCTCGTTTATGAACCGCCGCATGGCCATAGCCACACAACTTGCGGCCGGCACCTCGTGGCGATGGCACTCCGCACGCCATCTGGTCGAAGTCCACGCCCACAACGGAAAGATACTCTACAGCAACTCCCGCCTCCTCTACCCTGCCGCCGGCGACCAGTGCCCCACCTACAGCGACATCGGCATGCGGTGGACCGGGCGCCACGACACCGGTCTGAGCGCCGAGCTGCAGGGCGGCTACAACCGCCGTCCCGCCGACCGCCCCTACCTGCGCCTGCTGCTGCAATACCGGCGCTCGTTCAACGTCAAGCCGTTCACCCTCAGCCTCTTCGGACAGGCCGGAGCCCTGGCGCCCGGCGCACGCGGCAGCTATATGCAGGCCTTCGACCTGGGCGGCACACACGGCGCACCCTTCTTCTTTGAACGCGCACTGCTGACAGCCCGTCCCAACGAGTTCACCGCCGACCGATTCGTCTACGTCACCGCCCTGCTCAGGGCCAAGGAGCCACTCTTCAAATGGACGAGCAAGGTGCTGGTGCTGGGCACCGCGCCGCGGCCCTTTGTGCGCATCGGCGGCGCCATAGGCGACATCGACGCAGAATACTATGCACAGACCGAAAACCTCGGCTCGCTGCAAGCACCGACCCAAGGGCTGGCCGAAGGCGCGGCAGGCATAGACGGCATAGTGCGCTGGGGCGCAGTCGATTGGGGCTTGGCCGTCGCCTACCGGCTGACGCCCGCATCGGCCCCCTACCACCTGAACGACCCAGCCGAAAACCTGCGCCTTTTGTTCACAGCCAACCTCTATTTGTAGGGTGCTGTTTTTGTTGATAGGTTGACATTATCGGGCATACACGAGGTATGCCCCTACGTTTCATTCAAACCGTAAAATTTATAAATGCAGACGCGGCACGCCGCGTCTCTACAGCATCAAACCTTTAACCTATAACCTTTAAATTTTAACTTTTAACTTTTAACTTTAACCTTTCCCCCATCTCCGGTGCCGTTTTGGCAGGGGTCCCCTTCGGCCGTTGTACGATACATGTACGATACATGAACGATACTTGTACGATTGCCAAACGTACAAATATCGTACATATATCGTTGAAGTATCGTACAACGGGTGAAGGGGTACACTATATGAT
>JAZNSV010000080.1:0-8638 GCA_045591485.1 Bacteroidales bacterium
ACCCATCGGGGCGACACTTTAAAACAGGTTAGAGGTTAGAGGTTTAAGGTTTAAAGTTATATGTTATAGGTTATAGTTTAAGGCTGACGCACCATGATATCCACCATAGTGCGTCAGCCTTAAACTTTAACCTTTTATTCAGCCGCGTTAGCGGCGATACAACTTAGCCGTGGGCGCAAGCCCACGGAACACAGCCCCCCTAAAAAAGAACCCATCGGGGCGACACTTTAAAACAGGTTAGAGGTTAGAGGTTTAAGGTTTAAAGTTATATGTTATAGGTTATAGGTTAAGGCTGACGCACCATGATATCCATCACGTTGCGTCAGCCTTAACCTTAAACCTTAAACCTTTACCCTTTTATTCAGCCGAGCTGATGAAGGGGTACTTGTAGTCGCGGGCGGGGTCGAAGGTCTCTTTGACAGCCTGCGGCGAAGTCCAGCGGATGAGGTTGAGGTAGCTGCCGGCCTTGTCGTTGGTGCCGCTGGCGCGGGCGCCGCCGAAGGGCTGCTGACCCACAACGGCTCCGGTGGGCTTGTCGTTGAAGTAGATATTGCCTGCGGCGTTCTTCAGCAGGTCGTAGCCCGTGCGCAGTGCCTTGCGGTCGGTGGCGAAGATGGCACCGGTGAGGGCGTAGGGCGACGTGGTGTCGCACAGCTGACAGGTCTTCTCGTAGTCCTTGTCGTCGTAGACGTAGATGGTGATGATGGGGCCGAAGATCTCCTCGCACATGCTCTTGTAGTCGGGCTTCTTGGCCAGGATAACGGTGGGCTCGACAAACCAGCCCTTCTTCTTGTCGCACTTGCCGCCGAAGACCACCTCGGCGTCTTTGCTCTTCTTGGCGTGGTCGATATAGGCCTTGCAGTTGTCGAACGAAGCCTCGTCGATCACAGCGTTGACGAAAGCCGAGAAGTCACGCACATCGCCCATCTTGATTTCTTTGAGCATCTTGCCGACAATCTTCTCCACCTTGGGCCACATCGAGGCAGGCACATAGGCGCGGCTGGCAGCCGAGCACTTCTGACCCTGGAACTCGAAGGCGCCGCGCACGATGGCCGTGGCCACCTGGTCGGGGTCGGCGCTCTTGTGCACCATGATGAAGTCCTTGCCGCCGGTTTCGCCGACAATCTTGGGGTATGATTTGTAGATGTCGATATTCTTGCCTATCTCCTTCCAGAAGCCTTTGAAGGTGGCAGTGCTGCCGGTGAAGTGGACACCGGCGAGGTTCTCGTCGGCGAAGGCCACCTTGCCGATAAGGGCGCCGCTGCCGGGCAGGAAGTTCACCACGCCGTCGGGCAGGCCGGCCTCCTTATATATCTTCATCAGGATGTAGTTGCTCAGCAGGGCCGTGGTGCTGGGCTTCCAGATGCAGACGTTGCCCATCAGCACCGGGCTGAGGCAGAGGTTGCTGGCTATGGAGGTGAAGTTGAACGGCGTGATGGCGAACACAAAGCCCTCCATGGCGCGGTAGGTCACATAGTTCAGCGTGCCCTTGTCGCTGCAGGGCTGGTCGCTGTATATCTGGCTGGCATAGTAGGCGTTGTAGCGCAGGAAGTCCACCAGTTCGCAGGCGCTGTCGATTTCGGCCTGCATGGTGGTCTTGCCCTGGCCGAGCATGGTGGCGGCATTGATCAGGTAGCGGTACTTGCCGCTGATGAGAGTGGCTATCTTCAGCATGACGCTGGCGCGGTCCATCCACGGTGTCTCAGCCCACTCCTTCTGAGCCTTCATGGCCGCCTTGATGGCGTCCTGCACCTCTTTCTCGCCCACCTTGTGGTAGCGGGCCAGCACGTGCTTGTTCTCAGTGGGCATCACCACTTCGTCCATATTCTTGGTCTTGACCTCTTTGCCGCCGATGATGGCGGGAATCTCGGTCACCTTGTTGTAGAGCTCGTCGAGGGCCTTACGGATTTCTTTTCTTTCAACGCTGCCGGGTGCGTAGCCTTTCACAGGCTCGTTCTCGGGCTTGGGGAACATGAAAATGCTGTTGTTCATAGTGGTTGATTTTGTAAAAGTTTTTCGGGTGCAAATGTACACATTTTTTTCATACTGGGCAAAAAAAAGTTACCATACATAGTTTTTTTCGTATATTTGCATCGGTTTGAATCCAACGGTGGTTCAAGATTAATAATTATAGATTAATAAATTATAAAAAAACTAATACATATTAATTATGAAAAGATTAGGACTTCTCATCATGTGCTTCGCCGCATTGGCGATGACTTCTTGCAGCGCACTTTCGTCGGCCGCCAGCAGCAACACCGTGGCCAACGCTTCGGGCAAGGCTTGCGGTGCCGCCGTGCAGAACCTCTACAGCGCCTACCACAACACCGGCAAGGTGGACCTCACCAACGCCACCAACCTCAACAACGCCCTCGCACTGGCCACCTGCTATACCAACCTCAAGCAGAACAAGGACGACCAGAGCTACCGCAAGGCCTTCACCAGCGGCCTCATAGCCAGCTCGGCTGGTCTCATCACCTCGGCCAACGCCAGCGCCTTCGTCGACAAACTGTTGGCAACTGCTGGCCTTTCCAACATCAACACGCAGAACATAGCGCAGACCGCCACCACGGCTGCCACCATCATCAGTCTTCTCAACGCTCTGAAGCAATGAACAACGAAGCTCTTGAAAACATGAAAGCACGGCGTAGCTGCCGTGCTTTTCTTGACCGTATGCCCAGCCGCGAACTGCTGGAGAAAGTCTGCGAAGCCGGCACCTGGGCCCCCACGGGCCATGGGAAGCAAAGCCCGCTCATCCTTGCCGTCACTGACCGCACACTCCGCGACCGCCTCTCGGCGATGAATGCCCGCATCTGGAACGAGCTCACCCTTGCCCGCGGCGGCAAGCCTCACGAAGGTATCGACCCCTTCTATGGCGCCCCCGTCGTGCTCGTGGTGCTGGCCGACCGCTCGGTGCCCACCTACCTCTACGACGGCTGCGCCGTGCTGACCAACCTGGCCAACGCCGCCCAAGCCTGCGGCCTCGACTCGTGCTGGATACACCGCGCCAAAGAGGAATTCGACTCCCCGGAAGGCAAAGCCATACTCAAAGACCTCGGCATCGAGGGCGACTACGAGGGCATAGACCACCTCGTCGTCGGCTACCACGCCAAAGACATCCCTTCTCCCCTGCCCCGCAAAGAGGACTACGTCCGCTGGGTAGGATAAGGGAGGCTGAGTCGAAGAGTCAAAAAGTTGAAAAGTCAAAGAGTTGAAAAGTCAAAGAGTCGAAAAGGCGAAGAGTCGAAGAGTCAAAGAGTCACAAAGGCAAAGAGTCTTGTTGACTTTTTGACTCTTTGACTTTTCCACTTTTTGACTCTTTGACTTTTTGACTTCGAGACTTGATGTCTTTAAAACTCCAGACTCAGGCGCAAGCCGAAAGATGAGGGATTAATGTAAAAAATCTCATCCGGCTCTGCATCCGAGAGATGGCGCTGCGGCCCGACATAGTCGCCAAACAGCAGCAGGTTAAGAGCCTGACGCCCGTCGGACGGGAAGCGCAGACCGATGGCCGCCTCGGCATAGGGCAACTCAAAGTCCACTGCTCCGCCAGCCACCTGTGCAGTGAGGCCTGTTCTGTCGTTCAAAGGCAAATTATACTTGAACTCGGCGAATGCCAGCAACCCCGCATAATCGGCCGCACCGTCGACATAAGGACGGACTATACCTTGCATACCCACACCAAGGCCTACAAAATAACGGTCGGCAATGCTGATGCCGTGAGTGGTGGTCAGCATGCCGTAGGCCTGATGGTCCCACGGAACATACGACGTACCATAGTCTACCATGCCTTTGTATCTGATATTCTGCGCCGATACAATACCGAATGTGCAGAGCAAGGCTGCAATCAAAGCTATTCTTTTCATATACACTCCCCCTTTTTAATATTCCAACGACAGCATCAATCCGGCATTCATACCGTAATAGCCGTCGTTGTTGAAACCGTAGACTGCCATCAGGTTCCAACGCATGTGCGGTTTTTCCGACAGGCGTAGTCCGGCCATTGCTGTAGCGAAATTCCTGCCACCACCGTAGACTCTGCCAAATCGAAGAGCCACTATCGGGCCTACCTCGCTGTCGGGCATGAAGTCGTACTTCATCGCGGCATAGGCGGGATATGCCGCCTTCTGGCCATAATTGCTCTGCACAACCGACACGCCGACGCCGGCGCCGACAAACACATTGGGCGTCAGTTGCCAACCGTGGGTGGTGGTGAATGCAAACATTGCTCTTGTGCCGTTGTCACCGACTGGGAACTGCATTCCCCAGCCCACATCCACCGAGCCATGATAGCGGCTTTCCTGCGCCGAAACGCAGAGTGCCATTGCAAGAAGAGCAATGGCAAGTGCTGTCTTTTTCATCGTATTTGTTGTTTAAAATCCCTCAATTCAAAGGTGTCCGTTGCGGGGTCGAAGACCGCATAGGAGCGGTGCGTCAGCCAGTCGCCGGTGTTCACGTAAGTGGAAAGTGGAAAGTGAAAAGTGGAAAGTTGTCTGGGCGCGTCAGCACTCACGCATTCACGCATTAACGCATTCACGCATTCCACCCTTTCCACTTTCAGCTCTCGCACCAGCGGTGTGTGGCGGTGGCCGAAGACGCAGTAGTCGAAGTGTTCATGCTGCAGGCGCTCTTTGCAGTAGATCACAATGCCCTCGCGGTCGTCGCCCATGTAGCGCTGGCAGTCCTCGCGCTCGTGGCGGCGCTTGTTGCTGTCGCTCCAGCGGCGGGCTATGGGGAACGTGAAACTCGACGGCAACGCGGCGAAGAGCCTCTGGCACACGCGGCTGCGGAAGAAATGGCGCACAAAGTCGAACCATCGGTCGGTGTGGCCCAATCCGTCGCCGTGGCCTACGAGGAAGCGTTTGCCGCCGAACGTCATAGCCTCAGGGTCGTCGTGCACGGTGATGCCGCATTCCTCGGTCAGGTAGTCGAACACCCACATGTCGTGGTTGCCGATGAAGAAGTGGATGTCGATGCCGCTGTCGGCCATCGCGGCCAGCTTGCCAAGCAGGCGCACGTTGCCGCGCGGCACCACATGGCGGTAGCTGAACCAGAAGTCGAACATGTCGCCCAGCAGCACGAGGGTGCCGCAAGCGGGACCTATCTCGTCGAGCCAACGGCAGAGCTGCAGCTCGCGCTCGCGGCTGTCGGCCCCGCTGCCCAGGTGGGCGTCGCTCACAAAATATACCTTCTTGTCACTCATTCTCTCTTAGCTTCTCACCTTAAACCTTATATGCAGACGCGGCACGCCGCGTCTCTACAGTCTCAAAAACTCTTACCTTAAACCTTAAACTTTAAACCTTAAAACTTTAAACTTAAAACTTTAAACTTAAAACTTAAATCCAGACGCGGCACGCCGCGTCTCTACAGTCTCAAAAACTCTTACCTTAAACTTTAAACCATAAACTTTAAACTTAAATCCAGGCGCGGCACGCCGCGTCTCTACAGACTCAAAACATCTTTCCACTTTCCGCTTTCCACTTTCCGCTTTCCACTTTCCACTTTCCACTCTCCACTTTCCACTTTCACCTCAGCCAGCTTCTCGGGTTTTGCGAGGCGGTGCCTTTCCACAGCTGGAAGCTGAATTCGGCGGTGCCGTCGCTGTTGGTGTACACGGTGCCGAGGTTCTGCTTGGTGCTCACCTTGGCGCCCTCGGCGACGGTGACGGTGCCCAGGTTGGCGTAGACGGTCATGTACTCGCCGTGGCGCACGATGATGCCTTTGGTGCCGTTGGGACAGGTGAATACGCGCGTCACCGTGCCGTTGAAGACACACTGCACAGCGGCGCCGCCCTTGCACACCAGGTCGATGCCGTTGTTCATGTTCTGTCCGCCGCTCGAATGGGTGTATTTGCCGTACTCGCGAGCCACCTTCGTATACACAACCGGCCACGGGAAGCGGCCCTTGTTCGACGCAAAGTCGGCGCTCATGGCCACCTCGGCGGCCGACGCCTTGCCGCTGCCGGCATTGGTGCTGCCTGCGTTGGCCTTGCGCTTGTTGGCCTTGGCTATCTCCTCGTTGATAATCTTCTGTATCTGCTGCTGCAGCTGCTTTTTCTGCTTCTCTTTCTTGGCAATCTGCTGCTGCAGGTCTTTCTCCTGCTGCTTGCTCTGCTTCAGGCTCTTCTGGCGTTCCTTCTGCTCGCGCGCCAGCTCGTCTTTCTGCCGTTTCTGCTGCACGAGCAGGGTGCTCTGCTCCTGCTGCTGGCGGGCCAGGTCGACGCCGATCTCGTTCAGCTCCTCCTCCTTCTGGCGGATGAAGGCAGCCTGGCGACGGCGGTAGCGGCTATAGTCGCGGAAGTAGCGCGTGCGCAGGTAGGCGTAGTTGTAGCTGCGGGTGTCCATCACCAGCACCAGCTTGTCCAGGTTGCCGCGCTCGCCATAGAGGGTGCGCACCACCTTGGCATACTCGGCCTTCAGGCTGTCCACCTGTGTGCGCATCATCGTGATGCTGTCTTTGGTGCGGCCCATCTGCACGTCGAGCAGGTTCAGCTGTCCGTTGATGTTGTTGATGAGCTTGGTGCGCTCGCCGATTTTCTTTTCGAGCAGGTTCAGCTGCTGCTGGCCTGCCCTGCTGTTTTTCTTGGCCTTGGAGAGCTGGCTGTTGAGGTTCTTGATTTCCTGCTCCACCTTGGCCTTGTCGTTCTCAAGCTGACGCTTGCTCTGGGCCGAGACTGAGTGGAAAGTGGAAAGTGAAAAGTGGAAAGCGATGCCGACGCAAATCAGCACCACAACTTTCCACTTTCCACTTTCCACTTTCAACTTACCAATTGAGGATGCGTTTGAAGTCATATTCTTCGGGGTTGGGCAGGTATTTGCGCGCCGCCTCGTAGTCGGCGGGGGTGATGTAGTCCATGATGTCGTTGACGTACGACATCACCTTGTTGCTCTCCACATTCACCAGGCGCGGCGGTATCTTGCCCGTCACCGGGTCTTGCAGGTCTTTCAGATACAGCGGGCTCACGTTGCCCAGATTGTCCACATAGACCATGCAGCCCGTGCAGCCCTGGTTGAACAGCGTGTGCACACCCATGCCCATCAGCGAGCAGTAGGTCAGGTCGTAGGCAATCGGCGTGTGGCAGCGTATCTCGTAGCCTATCTCCACCGGGCGGGTCTTCACCTTCAGCCCAAGCTCTTTCACCTTGCGCTCCAGCAGGTCATTGAAGATGTGGGCCTTGCTCACCTTGCCCAGCTCGGGGTGGCCGTGCTCGTCGTAGCTGAAGTGGATGCCGCTGTTCTTGATTTCTTCGTCGCTCAGCGAGTGGAACACACCCTCGCTGATCATCGCGGCGCCGTAGCTGATGCCCATCAGCTTGCGCTTGACGATGCAGGAGACCACCATGTTGATAATCTTGTCGACGGTGATCTCGGTCTTGTTGAAGAACTCGGGTATGATAACCATCGGATAGTGGCAGGCGCCGGCGATGCCGAGGGCCAGGTGGCCTGCCGAGCGGCCCATGGCGCTCACCACGAACCAGTTCTCGCTGGTGCGTGCGTCTTCCATCACGGCGGTGGCCAGCACACACCCCTGCGCCTTGGCGCTGTTGTAGCCGAAGGTGGGGCTGCTGTTGGGCAGCGGCAGGTCGTTGTCGATGGTCTTCGGCACATGGATATTGGCTATCGGATAGTGCTTGTCGGCCAGGAACTTGGCAATGCGGTTGGCCGTCGAGGCGGTGTCGTCGCCGCCAACGGTGACCAGCAGCTTGATGTCGTTCTTGGTGAAGAGGTCGAGGTTGAAGCGCTGCTCGAAGTCCTCGGGCGTGGGTTTGAAGCGGCTCATCTTCAGTATGCTGCCGCCTTTGTTGAAGATATCGTCGGCTGTGAGGAAGTCGAGATCCATCATGCGGGGCTTGTCGGTGAAGAGGGCGCTGTAGCCGCCGTGCAGACCGATGACGCGGTAGCCGTCGCGCAGGAAGGTCTTGGCCACCGAGGCCACAACGGTGTTCATTCCGGGGGCGGGGCCGCCGCCAGTGAGTATTGCTATGCTTTTCATGATTTGTTGTGTTTGTATTTACTGATTTTTATTACCCATAACGCAAGCACCGGCGAATTATTGCACAGCGGAAGATATTTTTTTATTGCGTGATTGTGGAAGTGGAAAGTGGAAAGTGGAAAGTGGAAAGTGGAAAGTGGAAAGCGGAAAGTGGAAAGCGGAAAGTGGAAAGTGGAAAGCGGAAAGTGGAAAGTGGAAAGTGGAAAGTGGAAAGTGGAAAGTGGAAAGTTGACTACTTGACTACTGTCTACTTAACTACTTGACTACTGTCTACTTAACTACTGCCTACTGTCTACTTTTGAGGAATTCAGGGAGTTCAAGGCAACGGGAAGTGGAAAGTGGAAAGTGGAAAGTGGAAAGTGGAAAGTTGACTACTTGACTACTTGACTACTGTCTACTTAACTACTTGACTACTGTCTACTTAACTACCGCCTACTGTCTACTTTTGAGAAGTTCAAGAAGTTCAAGGAGTTCATGACAAAACCCCACAAAGAAACGAGAACTGCACATTTCTGACATAAACAAAAACATTCCAAATCAAACACTTGCGCATAACCACCTGAAACTCAGGTCATCTACTGCACCGGTAGTGCCGTTGTACGATACATGTACGATATATGTACGATACTTGTACGATTGGCAATCG
>JAZNSV010000081.1:0-6099 GCA_045591485.1 Bacteroidales bacterium
CTTCTTTATCAGACGACTACATCCTGCATGTGCAGACCCTGATTAACCGCAGACCCAGAAAACTTTTGAACTTTTTCTCCCCGAAACAAATTTTCTTGCTATCTTTGCACAACAGTGTTGCATTATGATGTTGAGTCTACAGTTCTGCACCCCCTTTTGTTGACAAGGGCGGTGGTAGGCAAAATGTGAAACAATCACCGCATTATGTGCATGTCCTATGTGCGGAAAAATGTGTATTTTTGCAGCGGATTTTATAATATAATTTATAGTATAATTGTTTAATAATTAGATATGAAGAAGGTATTTATGCTTATGGCGGCCGCCGCGATGATGATGGTCGGCTGCAAACAGAACAACAACCAGCCCGCCGAGGCTCAGGAACCTGTCCAGGAGGGCGCCGCCGTCTACATGACCCGCGACATCAGCCCCGAGGCTCTCGTCAAAATCTACGAAGCCCTGGGCGTGAAGGCCGAAGGCCGCGTGGCCGTCAAGATCAGCACCGGCGAAGGTTCCAACCCCAACTACCTGAAGCCCGAGCTCATCCGTCTGCTCGTCGACACCGTGCACGGCACCATCGTGGAGTGCAACACCGCCTATGGCAACGCCCCCGAGGACAAGAAGGACGAGCGCACCACCTCCGCCAACCACTGGAAGGTCATTGAGCGCCACGGCTTCATCCCCATGTTCAAGGTCGACATCATGGACGAAGAGGGTGAAATCCGCATCCCCGTCAACGACAGCACCCACATCAAGTATGACATCGTGGGCAGCCACATCGACAACTACGACTTCATGATAGCCCTCAACCACTTCAAGGGTCACCCCATGGGTGGCTACGGCGGAGCCCTGAAGAACCTCTCCATCGGCTGCGCCAGCCCCAACGGCAAGGCCTACATCCACTCCAGCGGCAAGATGGAGAAACTCGACATCGCCAAGCTCTGGACGCCCGAGTTCATCGGCGACCAGGACGGCTTCCTCGAGAGCATGGCCGCCGCCGCACAGGCTGTGGTCAACCACTTCAACGGCAAAAAGGGCATCATCTACATCAGCGTGATGAACAACATGAGCATCGACTGCGACTGCGTGGACCATCCCACCCCCGTCAAGCTGCAGGACTACGGCATCCTGGCCTCCACCGACCCCGTGGCCCTCGACCAGGCCTGCGTCGACATCATCAACAACATGGAAGTCACGCCCGACAACGATCCCACGACCCTCACCGAGCGCATCGACAAGCAGCACGGCATCCACACCATCGAGCATGCTGAGAAGATCGGCCTCGGCACCCGCAAGTACCACATCGTCAGCATCGACAAATAAATAACTTGTTGAAGAACCACCGCCCCGCGCCTCAAAGCTCGGGGCTTTTTTTATTGCAACCTACACAATAATCAGATTATTGCTGCGTTATAAGGTCAGAAATCATAAACCAATAGTATTATGGCAACAATGACAATATCTTACGACGGACGCAGTCGGGTGGCGCGGAACGTGGTGGAACTCATCCGCTCGCTAGGCGACGTCTTCCACATCACCACCGAACAACCCAAAGAAGAATACTCCGAGTGGACCGCCGCCGAAGAGCGCGAGGCTTTCCTCTGCACGTCGAGAATGAACGCCGCCCGCTGGATGGCCGACAACAAAATCTGACGCCCTATGAAGTACGAACAGCGCGACATCGTTGAGGTCAACTTTATGTTCCCCGACGGCACCTTCAAGCCCCATCCCGCCCTCATCGTCTCCAACAACGAATTGCAGGAGAACGAGGGATACATCTACCTTTGCATGATTTCGACGAAGGACTACAACCCGCAGTATACCTTCGCCCTCAGCGACGAGATGATCACCAAGCCGATGCCCAAGAAGAGCTACGTCAAGTGCCAACTGCTGATGGGCAACATCGAGCGCGACGTTGTGCGAAAACTCAGCCGCATCCGTCAGCCCTATTTCGACCAGATTGTGGAGAAAATCAAGAAGTCAATATTTTGACATGCTTCGCTGCGACGCTCATAACTCACTGATAGTCACCCCCGCAAATGTTGCGGGGTTAGTCTCCCGTTTTGTTTAATTCACTCTCTGCCTGCCGCAGGTCTTGCGGTGAGGCGGTCTTGTTTTGTGTCTAATTTTTAATACATTTATATCATGAACAGAAAAGTATTCTTTATGACCCTTGCCGTGCTGGTGTTGATGTGCGCGGCGAAAACATCTACAGCACAGGATGTCCCTGATTTCTCTGTGGTGAACACAAACGGCGACACGCTGTACTACAAAATCATCGGCGACAACGAGGTTAGGGTGTTTTACACATCAGAGGACTACGACCAGTATGCCCGTCTTACCGGCACTTTGGTTATCCCGTCGACGGTCACCAATCAAGGCACCACTTACACGGTGACTGCCGTCGGCAACTTCGGCAGTACCAACTATTCGGCGGTGGATATTCCCAACACGGTCACCGTCCTGGAGCAGGGTTGCTTCTCCCAGTGCACCACTTTGACGGCGGTTACCCTGCCGAACTCGGTGTTTGAGATTGGCCAAGGTGCTTTTTACGGATGCACCGCGCTGGCCACCGTCACACTCCCCAACTCGGTATGGGTTATCGGCGATGGGGCTTTCGGTGGCGACACTGCGCTGCGCTCGGTCACTCTGCCCGACAGCACCTCTTTGGTAGGAGATGTCCCGTTTGCTGGCTGCACTGGCCTCACGCAGCCACTCTACAACAGCACGCACCTGATGTTCTTCCCGCAGGACTACAGCGGCGAGTACACCATCCCCGACGGCATACACACGGTGTGTGGCGGAGTTTTCGAGTTGTGCGAAGGGCTGACCGCCGTCCACTTCCCCTCCAGCATAGAGATTATCGGACGCGGTTGTTTTTACCAATGCACGGGTCTCACCTCGGTGGAGCTTCCGCAAAGGCTGGGTGTCGTCAGTGAAAACCTCTTCTGGGGTTGCACCTCTCTGCAGAACGTCAACATCACTTCCACCGTTCTTATGAGCATCGGCTCCTGCGCCTTCTCTGGCTGTAGCAGTCTCACCTCTGTTACACTGCCCAACTCCGATTATGAGTATTCCATTTATTCCGATGCTTTCAGCGGATGCAATCTCCAGTCCATCGTCATTCCTGCAAGCGTCAGCCGCCTTGGTAACGAAGTCTTCTATGGCAACAACGCTCTCACCTCAATCATCATGAAAGGAAGCACCCCGCCTACCATCGAGGAGGGCACATTTGTTCTGAACGTAAGTACCGATGGCACCACCTATCTCGACCCCGTCGTCACCGTTCCCTGCGGAGCCGAACCGGCCTACCGCGCCAACGAATACTGGAACCGTATCACCACCATCGAGGAAGACTGCAACAGCATTGAAGACTTGGACGCTTTGGACGCGAAGATTTATTCCAACGGCGGGCAGATAGTGGTCGAGGGGGCGGAGCAGAACACGGTGACGCTCCTTGACATCAACGGTCGCACACTCGCCACCAAGCAGGACTACGGCGCACCGTTACGCTTCGACGTTCCCGCCACGGGCACTTATATGGTCAAAATCGGCCGCCACGCGGCACGAAAAATCGTGGTGGTGAAATGAAAACGGCCGTCACGGGTCGTGAAAGTGCCAATCGGCTTTTCACGGAGGAGGGACGGGCTATGCCTCCGTCAACCTAGGACCTTCGCTAGCTGTTGCTCCGTGGCGTGGCTTTCTGTCAGAATATCAAGGTCAGCAAAGCCATCACCGCCGCCTTCAATGCCTGCGCCGAAAGCTATTACGAAAGCCTTACGCCCGCAGAGCGCGAGGGACTGGTGCGCGTCGAAGCACGCCACGTGGACGGCAGTATGGGTGCCGCTCGTCGCGAAGAGCATCTCGGCTGGCTGAAGCGCATCCGCACCGACGGCCTCGACTGCCACCTGCTCTCCAATGTGCGCTGCCTGAGCGAGGGTGTAGATGTGCCGTCGCTGGATGCTGTGGTCTTCCTCGCCGCCAAGAACTCGCAGGTCGACGTGGTGCAGAGCGTGGGCCGCGTGATGCGACGCGCCGAGGGCAAGAAGTATGGATATATCATCATTCCCATCGTGGTGCCGAGCGACGTGGACCCCGAGAAGGCCCTCGACGTGAGCATCGAGCGGCGTCTGGAAGCCATGCGCCAGTTCTACGAGGCAGGCATCGACACCACCTGCTTCATCTCGCCCATCTTCCCCGGCATCACCGACGTCGAGGCCATCATCGATCGCGCCAAAGGCCAGTGCAACCTCGTGTGGCTGGAGAACCTCAACCTGCGCGGCGACTACAAAGGGCGCATACTGCAGTGGGTGCACGAACACCACCCCAGGCTCGACACCCTCTACCGCGACATCTACACCCGCAAAGACCGCACCTACTGGCACGAACTCAACGCCGACCTGAGCCACTTCTGCGCCGACCGCGGCCTGCGCTACGTACGCAACGACGACACCACCCACGCCCGCCACGGCGAGCCACCGGTGGTGGTCAACTACTTCTACCACGAAGAGATAATCCCCTCGGCCTGCAAAGAGCAGCTGCGCCAAACCCGCATCTGCTGCTGAGTTCTCGGCCAGAGAATCCTGACAACCACGTAATCCCTAAATCAAATGAAAAAGACACTATTGGCAGCCATGCTGCTCGGTGCGATGCTGACGGCGTGCCACCAGACGACAACAAACGAAAAAGAAGAAACAAACATGACAAAAATGGAATTGACACAAGAGTGGGACAAAGTGTTCCCGCTGAGCGACAAGGTGAGCCACCGCAAGGTGACATTCGAAACCCAATACGGCCTGACGCTGGCCGCCGACCTCTATACGCCTGCCGGCGGTGAAAAGTTAAAAGTGAAAAGTGAAAAGTATCCTGCCATCGCCGTGTGCGGCCCCTTCGGCGCCGTCAAGGAGCAGAGCAGCGGTCTCTACGCCATGCGCATGGCCGAGCGCGGATTCGTGGCGCTGGCCTTCGACCCCTCCTACACCGGCGAAAGCAGCGGCGAACCACGCCGCACAGCGTCGCCCGACATCAACACCGAAGACTTCATGGCCGCCGTCGACTTCCTCTCGAAACAGGAGAATGTGGACCCCGAGCGCATCGGCATCATAGGCATCTGCGGCTGGGGCGGCATAGCCCTCAACGCTGCCGCCGCCGACCCGCGCATCAAAGCCACCGTGGCCAGCACCATGTACGACATGAGCCGCATCAGCGGCAACGGCTACTACGACGCCAACGACAACGAGGCCGACCGCCATGCCGCCCGCGAGGCCATGGCCAAACAGCGTCTCGCCAACCCCATGGCCATGGCTGGCGGCGTCGTCGACCCCGTGCCCGACGACGCACCGCAGTTCGTCCGCGACTACCACGCCTACTACAAAACCCCGCGCGGCTACCACTCCCGCAGCGGCAACAGCAACGACGGCTGGCGCGCCATAGGCACCCAGGCCTACGCCAACGCCCGCTTCCTCTACTACATCAACGAGATACGCTCCGCCGTCCTCGTCATGCACGGCTCCGAGGCCCACAGCCGCTACTTCGGCGAAGCCGCCTACCACTACATGGTCGACGGCCGCGCCGAGGGCTACAACGTAGTCGGCAAACCCAACCCCAACCCCGCGAACAAGCAGCTGCTCATCATCCCCGGCGCCACCCATTGTGACCTTTACGACGGTGGAGAGAAGAATTATATTCCCTGGGACACGCTGGCCGCCTTCTTCACCCAAAACCTTAAACAATGGTAAGTGATTGGTGGATGGCGCACCGCTGACCACCGACCGACCAATGTAGAAATGCAGACGCGGCACCATTACGCCTGTAGAGACGCGGCGTGCCGCGTCTGCATTTTTTCCTGTCGCATGCGTCGCTTTGGGAATGATACCAGACGCGGCACGCCCTCTACAGACTCTGACCACTGACCAGCCCTGTAAGGGCGGCACTCGGTTAGCCGTGGGCGCAAGCCCACGGATGCACGTCATATCCCCCGCATCCGAGCCGCGTTAGCGCGGGCACCATAAGCCACGAGCGGATGCACAAGGACTCCAACAGTCGGTGCCCTTGTGCCGCCCCTAACGGGGCTCCATACCGACAGGCGTGGCCGGCACTCAC
>JAZNSV010000082.1:0-4265 GCA_045591485.1 Bacteroidales bacterium
ACCCCTTCACCCGTTGTACGATACTTCAACGATATATGTACGATATTTGTACGTTTGGCAATCGTACAAGTATCGTTCATGTATCGTACATGTATCGTACAACGGCCGAAGGGGAACACTGCCAAAACAGGCCCAAACGGCTCTTTGAGTGGTGCTAAAATTTATTAAAGATTAACGCCCCTTGTCACATTATGGCTTTCTAATTCGTCTATAATATATATGACCATGTTGCGCAGCACCGGGGGTGAATTGACATTTGTTGGAAGTATTACTGCGGACACGATGCCAAAAGAAAGGCTAATACGGCATGAAGAGACTGTTGCTCAGGCGCCATCCTCAGATTGCCAGACTCTCGACCGATTTTGATCACAAGATATAATTCTCATAAATTGCCGCCATAATTGTTCCGCCTTCGGAATATTTTCGTATCTTTGCACCGCCAAAGAATGATGTCAAATGACCACTCACGATCACGTACTGCTCTGTCTCACCGCTATCTCCGTCGGACTGCGTCCCGCTGAGAGCGTCTCGCTCACGTCCGAGGAGTGGGAGCTTCTTTTCTCACAGGCCTGCCGTCAGAATGTCGCCGCCCTGGTCTGCGAAGCCCTCGAGCGTTGCCCCACAGATGTGCCGCTGCCTACGAAGCTCAAGTTCGCCGCAGTCAAGCGACGCACTGCCGTGCGCTATGCCGAACGCCGTCGTCTGATGGTCAAGCTGCTTAAGCTCTGGAATTCTGCAGGCATCGAGACCATGCTGCTCAAAGGACTCGACACCTGTCGCCATTATCCAAATCCGGCGCTGCGGTCGTTCGGCGATGTCGACACCTACAACCTCGGGCGTCAAACCGAGGCCGACCGACTTGTGGCCGAACATTTTGGCGTCAAGGTCGCCACCACCACGCATCATCACAACAAGTATACCCTCGATGGTATCCTCGTCGAGAATCACTATGACTTCATAGCTCGCTATGGCAACCGCGGCAACGCACGTATGGAGGCTATCCTCAAGTCTGAGGCCGCCAAGGAGAGAATCGAGTATGTCCTCGACGGCGAGGCATGCCTGCTTCCGCCGCCCACTTTTTCGGCACTCTTCCATCTGCGCCACATGGCAGCACATTTCGCTGCCGACCGCATCACGGTGCGCCACCTCGTCGACTGGGCTCTCTTCTGCCGCGACGAAGAGGGTAGGGTGGACTGGACTTATGTCGCCTCGGTCGCTCAGACATTCGGATTTCTCCCCTTCGCCCGCTGTCTCGAAGACATCTGCCAGCACTACTTCGCCCTCACTCCCCACTTTCCGTTCTCCGAGCTCCCCACGCCGCTCTCCACTCTCAGTTCTCCGTTCTCCGATCTCAGTTCTCAGTTCTCCGTTCGCGTGCTCGACGACATCCTTGTCGGCGAGATGCATTTGATGGAGCCTTCGTCCCGGCGTCCGATTCGCCGCCTGGTCTTCAAGTGGCGTCGACTCCGTGCCAACCAGTGGAAGCACGACCTATGCTACAGCGCCCCATGGCAGGTCGACCTTCTTTATGGCCTTTGGGCCAAGATTTTGAAGCCCCATACCATCCTGCACTAAGCAGGATGACCGTCGTTTTGTTTGCGCAGTAGCACCTGAGTAGCATAGGTGTAGCACTTTTATAGGATTCTTGTGCTGCCCATGTGCCGCTCGGGTACTATAGGTATTCCTCTGCTTTCTTCGTTTTATATTTTCTTACAAAAGTACACCATCATTTCTTAGTATAATGTAATCTGCTTTTTATATGCCGTACTTTTGGTTTATTAGATTTCATTTATCTGAAAAAAATTCTAATTTTATGTCTGCTGTACTTCTGTATATAGGCATAAATATTACTTGTTGTAATTGTGTAAATGCCGAAAAAATAGCCATTTAATATGTAATTTGAACGTGCTCTGAAAAATAAATTTGGTCGGTTTGGAATCATTTCGTACTTTTGCAAATCAAAAGAATGATAACATAAGCCTCGTTCCATATCGACCATGAAACACTATGAACGTGTGTAAATGGATATCTGCGAGGCAGGCCTTCGCCGTGGAAAGAATTAGTGTTACGGTTTGAATAATGGGTTGATATGTAGCACGATATGTGCGGCGGACTTGGCGTAAAAACGTAAACGGCTGCCCACTGGCCACTAACCACTGCCCACTCATTATGGGTCGGCCTGCGGCCTCAAAACTATAAGAAAATTTTAAAGGAAAATTTTTGAAAATAATTTTTTTGTAATTTTGAGCGAAGAGACCCACGTAATCGGTCAAATGCAGACGCGGCACGCCACGTCTCTACAGACTCGCTGACATCTGACAACAAACCACATTGACGCATTAACGCATTCCCACATTTCCGCAATAACGTAATTAACGCATCCCCACATTATATGAAAATCTCCGTAGCAGGTACAGGCTATGTAGGCCTGAGCATCGCCACCTTGCTGGCGCAGCACAACGACGTCACCGCCGTCGATGTGGTTCCTGCACGTGTCGACCTCGTCAACAGCAAGAAGTCGCCCATCAGGGATGAATATATCGAGGACTACCTTGCCCACAGGCCGTTGAACCTCAAGGCCACCCTCGACCAGGAAGCCGGCTACCGCGATGCCGACTTCGTGGTCATCGCCGCCCCCACGAACTACGACAGCCAGAAGAACTTCTTCGACACCAGCGCCGTGGAGTCCGTCATCGACGCCGTGCTCAGGGTCAACCCGGACGCCGTGATGGTCATCAAGAGCACCATCCCCGTGGGCTACACCCGCAGCCTCTACGTCAAATACTACAAGAAGTACCTTGCACAATCAAAGGACTCACTAACGCATTCCCACGATAACACAATAACGCAATCAGAATATACACTCCCGCATTCACACAATAACGCAATAACGCAATCAGAAGATACACTCCCACATTCCCACAATAACGCAATAACGCAATCAAGGGACTCACTTCCGCATTCACACAATAACGCATTCCCACATTTCAACCTGCTCTTCTCCCCCGAGTTTCTGCGTGAGAGCAAAGCCCTCTACGACAACCTGTACCCGTCGCGCATTATCGTCGGCGTCCCCAAGATGATGCAGGGTGAGGAATACCAGGAAGAGAACGAAGCCATCAAGGCTTTGACCGACGTCGACTGGCTGACAGAGAAAGCCCACCAGTTCGCCGGTCTCCTCCTCGAAGGATCCATAGGACCTTCGAAAGATTCACTCCCGCATTCACACATTCACACATTAACGCAATCGAATTCCAAAGGAATTCCCTGCTTGTTTATCGGCCTGAAGGAAGCCGAAGCAGTGAAGCTCTTCGCCAACACATACCTGGCGCTGCGTGTGAGCTACTTCAACGAGCTCGACACTTACGCCGAGATGAAAGGTCTCGACACCCAGGCCATCATCGACGGCATCGGACTCGACCCGCGCATCGGCACCCACTACAACAACCCCAGCTTCGGCTACGGCGGCTACTGCCTGCCGAAAGACACGAAGCAGCTGCTGGCCAACTATGAGGATGTGCCGCAGAACATGATGACGGCCATCGTGGAGAGCAACAGGACGAGGAAGGACTTCATCGCCGACCAAGTGCTGAAGATGGCCGGCTACTACGCCTACACCGAAAATAACGAGTACGATTCCAAGACTAACACATTCACGCATTCACACATTAACTCATTACCTGTACCGACAATAGGAGTGTATAGGTTAACGATGAAATCCAACAGTGACAACTTCCGCCAGAGTGCCATCCAGGGAGTGATGAAGCGGATCAAGGCCAAGGGAGCGCAGGTCATCATCTACGAGCCGACGTTGGACGACGGCAGCACCTTCTTCGGCAGCCTGGTTGTCAACGACCTGCAGAAGTTCAAGGAACAAAGCCGAGCCATCATTGCAAACAGATACGACAGTTGCCTCGACGACGTCAAAGACAAGGTCTACACGCGTGACATATTCAAACGAGATTAACAGATACAATAAAGCCCCATAGGGGCGAAGGACCACAGGCAGGGGCTTAAGCCCCTGATACACGAGGTGCATATTCAAACGCGATTAACAGATACAATAAAGCCCCATAGGGACGAAGGACCACAGGCAGGGGTTTAAGCCCCTGATACACGAGGGACATATTCAAACGCGATTAACAAAGCCCTGTAGGGGCGACACCGAGTAGCCGTGGGTGCAAACCCACGGACAGTAAGAGACGTCCCATACAAACGAGCCCCATAGGGGCGACACAGAGTAGTAGCCGTGGGCGCAAGCCCAC
>JAZNSV010000083.1:0-4518 GCA_045591485.1 Bacteroidales bacterium
GTATCGTTGATATGCACTACTGGTGCAATACGAAATGCGAATTTTATGCTTGTATGAATATAAATAAATTATTATTTTTGCATTCTGCAAAAGGACTATAATTCGAGCATACGAAACTTTCAACCAATGAGATACAAAATACCCAGCATAATAATGGCGCTGCTTGTGGCCCTGTCGACGCTGAGTGCAGCCGCTCAAAACGGCGGCGCCGACGTGCCGACGTGCGTCACCGTGGCCGACGGGACTCAGACCGACAACCACCTGCCGCTCTACGGCCACTGGGCCGACGTCGACCAACGCTGCCAAAGCATCTATCCGTCAGCGATGCTGACTGGCTTGGCCGGCACCACCATCGACTCGATACACTATTATGTGAACAGCGTTGGTACCGTCAACTGGGGCAACTGTATCTGGAAGATATATCTCGGTGTTGCAACAGCGGGCAACCTCTCGGCCGGGTTTGTCGACAGTGAGGGGCTGACGCTGGTCTATACCGGCAGCCTTGAAGCGAGTGATGAAAACGGCATGGGCATACGTCTCGACCAGCCCTACAGCTACGCCGGCGGCAATCTGGTGGTCGAGTTCAGGCTTGATGAAGAGGGCTACTACAGCAACCGCTACTTCTACGGCACAGCGGCAACCGGGGCCAGCCGATACCAATACAACGGTTCAGCCGGACAAACGGTCGACTTCCTGCCCAAGGTCACTTTCTGCAACACAGGCTCGCCCTATGCGCCACCCGCGCTGCAAGAGACGGTGCAGATAGACCTGCCTGTATGTTTCGACTTCGACGGCATCGTCGACCGGCGGTACCCCGAAGGGTGGACGCTCGTGCACGACGCCTGCGGGGGCGGACACAACTGCGCCAACTACAACATGCTGCAGTTCGAATTCGCCGTCGGCGACCCCTCGGTGGTTCTGGCTCCGGAGCTGGCTTCGGGCTCCATCGGCGGCATGAACATCGAGGTGGACTACCACGCCAACGACAACACCACATGGAACAGCATCTACACCTATGTCGACTTCGGCTACCTGACCGACACTGCCGACTACAACACCTTCGTGACCCTCACCACGCTGCACACCGACGAAATCAACGAGCACTACAGCTTCGACCTGCCCGACTGCGAGGCCACAAGGCTGGCCATACGCGGCCGCAGCACCTACGGATGGCACCTCTTCGACCTTGACAACATGTGCCTGAGCACTGCAGAGCCACTGCCCTGCGGCGGTACCGAGTACGTCACCCTGTGTCTCGTAGACGGAAGCTGCTCCTATGGCGGCCACACATTTGCCGACACGGGCACCTACACCTATAGCCTCACCGCTGCCGACGGATGCGACAGCACACTGATTGTGAGGGTGGTGGAGGCGTCGTATCCCGACAATGTGGAAACGACGGAATGCACTGTAGAGGTAGACGATGGCGCAGCCTGGAACATAGCGCTCGACTGGTCGTCGGCAGCGATGGTCTCGCCGCTGGTGATACCGCTGGCGGGCGACATCAACGGCGACGCCGTACCGGAGATTATCTGCTTCGCACCATACGACTTCTTCCACGTAAACACCGTGGTGGTCTACGACACTCGCACCCACCAGCCGATACACAGCTTCTCGCTGCCGAGCACCGTGTCGGCATGCGACGCGTCGCCCTATGGCATTGTGCGCCTGCCCAACGGCCATGTGATATTCGTGGCGGCCATGGAGAACCAGACCATGCAAGCCTACGACCTGACCGCGCTGGCCACCACGCCCCTTTGGACGGCAACGACCACACGCAGCTGGCCTACCGTTGGCTTTGCCGACTTCAACAACGACGGCCACCCCGAGGTGTATGTCGGCAACCGCATCTACGATGCCGAGACCGGTGCGCTGCTGATACACGCCCCAGGCATATCGAACGAGGGCGCCGCATTCTGCAACCCACTCACCAGCTACGAAGAAAACACATCGATACCCTTTGCAGCCGACGTTGTGGGCGACAGGCGGCTGGAATTGATACTGGGCAACGAAGTGTACGATATCGTTATCGAAAACCGCCAAGGCACCGAGGGCAACAGCATCAGCCTGGCGGCGCAGGCGCCGCTCACGCCCGACCTGCCCGCCGACGGCCATGCGCAGGTGGCCGACTTCAACCACGACGGTTTTCTGGATGTCTTCGTGAGCGTCAAGCCATCGCCGTCGGCGCCGGTCCAGTTCTACGTGTGGGACATACACAACAACACGCTCTCCACGCCGGTATCCATCCCCACGGGCATGCGCGGCAAAAGCATTGCGTTGATAGCCGACATCGACAACGATGGCTCGACCGAGGTGGTGCTGCAGTGCAACGCCTCGTCGGGCGGCAAGGTGCGCGCCTACAAATACAACATTCAGAGCAACGACTTCTCATTCATGTGGGGCATGAATGTCGACGAAGACTCGTGGTCAAACGCGATGACGATGTTCGACTTCAACAACGACGGCTACAACGACCTTCTGCTCGAAGACCAAAGCACCATCAAGATAGTGAACGGCAGCGGACGCAGCCATCTGACGGGCAACGACACCGTCGCCGTCTACACCGTGTCGTCGTTCTCGTTTGGCGAATGCACGGTGATGCAATATCCGGTGGTGGCCGACATCGATGCCGACGGCAGCGCCGAAATAGTGGCCTGCGGACTCTTCGGGTCGGGACATACATACCAGGGCTACCTGAACATATTCCGCTCGGCAGGCGTTCCGTGGGCACCGGCGCGGAAGGTGTGGAACCAATACATGTACAACGTGGTCAACGTGAACGAGGACCTCTCGCTTCCCATAGTGCAATTCAACCCGGCCACGACATTTATCGGAACCAATGGCGAGATCAGACGCCCGTTCAACAACTTCCTTCAGCAAGCCACACTGATTGACCAGCACGGCTCCCACTTTGCCGGAGTGCCCGACATGGCAATCGGCACAATAGATATCCAGACCGGCAACGATTCGGCATACCTCACGATAGACTACTGCAACCAAGGCGGCAGCGCATTCTCCGGCGGATTCAGCATAATAGTATTGGCAGGAAACAACATCGTCGGCCAACTGACTGTGAACCAAGACATGCAAAAAGACTCTTGCAACGAGTGGTCAATGGGAACCCTCCTGTCAAATATATGCGACAACCAAAGCATACAAATCACCATCACCACAAACGGCCAAGACGAGTGCGACACCGAGAACAACACGATATTCTATGCCATAGACATGCCCGCATACGGCATAGACACCACCGCGTCTGAGTGCGACTCCTTCCATTGGCGAGGCGTCACCTTCACCCAAAGCGGCACCTACATACAGCAAGGCCAAAGCTCAACGCAGTCGTGCATCAGGTATGACACCCTGCACCTGACCATAAGAAACAGCACCTCGTCTATAGTGGCCGAGACGGTGGTCGAAAACAGCCTGCCGAACACCTTCAACGGCGTGACCTTCACTGCCGACACCATCGGCGCCACCATCACCATTGCCAACGCCGCAGGCTGCGACAGCACCATCGACTACAGCCTCACCGTGCTCTGGAACAGCGCCACCTCGGCAGACAGCACCATATGCGCCAGCCAGCTGCCTCTGCAATGGAACGCGCGCACATTTACCGAGGCAGGCACGCAGCGCGACACCCTCGCCGCTGCAGACGGCAGCGACAGCATAGTGGTGATGACACTCCACGTGCTGCCCACCTACGACATCAACATCGAGGCCAGCATCTGCGACAACCAGGACACCCTCTTCGAAGGCACAGCCTACTCCGAAGCAGGCACCTACCCCGTCATGCTGCAGACGGCAGCGGGCTGCGACAGCCTGCGCACCCTGACCCTCGAGGTGAGGGCCACCACCGCAGGCGACACCATAGCCGACGAATGCGACAGCTTCGCCTGGCACGGGCAGACCTACACCGCCTCGACCAATGCCACCACGGCCACGCTGACCAACGCCGCCGGTTGCGACAGCACCGTCACCCTGCTCCTGACCATAAGAAACAGCACCTCGTCGGCAGTGGCCGAGACGGTGGTCGAAAACAGCCTGCCGCACACCTTCAACGGCGTGACCTTCACTGCCGACACCATCGGCGCAGCCATCACCATTGCCAACGCCGCTGGCTGCGACAGCACCATCGGCTACAGCCTCACCGTGCTCTGGAACAGCGCCACCCCGGTAGACAGCACCGTTTGCGCCAGTCTGCTGCCTCTGCAATGGAACGCACGCACCTTTACCGAAGCAGGCACGCAGCGCGACACCCTCGCCGCTGCAGACGGCAGCGACAGCATAGTGGTGATGACCCTACACGTGCTGCCCACCTACGACATCAGCATCGAGGCCAGCATCTGCGACAACCAGGACACCCTCTTCGAAGGCACAGCCTACTCCGAAGCAGGCTCCTACCCCGTCATGCTGCAGACGGCAGCGGGCTGCGACAGCCTGCGCACCCTGACCCTCGAGGTGAGGGCCACCACCGCAGGCGACACCATAGCCGACGAATGCGACAGCTTCGCCTGG
>JAZNSV010000084.1:0-8322 GCA_045591485.1 Bacteroidales bacterium
ATCAACGATATTTCGACGATTACAATCGTTGAAATATCGTTGTTATATCGTTGATGTATCGTTGATATGCCCTACCGGTACACTACAGGGGCGGTGTGTGAGGCGATGTTTTTTTGTGAAAATTTATGTCTGCAATTCGAAAAAAATGCGTATATTTGCAGGTGTCGCCCGACTGCTACCGCAGGTGCAGGTGACTGAATATCAGCGCAAATAAAATACATAAAAATATGGCAAAGATAAACAATCTGATTTCGAAATCCGGCTACGACTGGAAATACTCCGTCGTTGGCGGAGTGACGCGTGTGAACATCGAGACTGGCAACGACATCGCCCACCTCGACGAGCTTGACCAAAAACTCTGGACCGTGCTGAGCTGCCCCGTCAAAGGGCTCGAGTTTGACGAGAAGACCCTCGCCATGCTCGACACAGACAAGGACGGCAAGATCCGTGTGGGCGAGATAGTGGCCGCCGCCAAGTGGCTCCGCGAGGTGCTGACCGACATGGACTACCTGCTCGAAGGCAACGACAGCATCGAGTTCGGCGCCATCATGGGCAATACCGACGAAGGCAAGTCGGTGCTCGCCGCCGCCGAAATGATTCTCAAAGCGCTGGGCAAGGACAAGCAGAGCATCTGCCTGGCCGATGTAGACGAATACATGGCCATCTACGAAGAGAAGTGCAAGAACGAGTACACCGCCGCCGAGAGCGAGCCCTACGAGGCCCCCTACGGCGAAGGCAGCGACGCCGCCGAAGCCGCCGTGAACGCGGTCCGCGCCAAGGTGGCCGACTGGTTTATGCGCTGCAAGCTGGTGCAGTTCGACGAGGAGGCCACTGCCGCCCTCGACGTGCAGGTGGAAGGCATAGCCGCCATCAGCGCCGGCAACCTCAGCGAGGAGATGGACAAGATATCGGCCCAGCCGCTGGCACGTCCCACCAAGGAGGCCTGCCTGCCGCTGCAGATGGGCATCAACCCCGCCTGGCAGGGTGCTATGTCCGCTCTGGTGGCCGCTGTGCCCGAGCTGCAGGGCAAGGAGTGCATGTCAGAGGAGGATTGGAATGCCGTCACCGCAAAGGTAGACGCCTACACCGCTTGGAAGAGCGCCGGCGAAACCGCCATGAACGAGACCATTGCCGCCCAAGTGGCCGAACACGCCGCCGCAATAGGCCCCGTGGAGCGCCTGTTGCGCTACTGCCGCGACTATTTCCGCCTGCTGCACAACTATGTTGTCTTCAAGGACTTCTATCGCCGCGACGACAGCAAGCTGGCCGTCTTCCAGGCCGGCAAGCTGTATATCGACCAGCGCTGCTGCGACCTCTGCGTCAAGGTATCCGACATGGGCAAGAGCACCGCCACCGCCGGCAAGAGCGGCATGTACCTCATCTACTGCCACTGCACTGCCAAGAACGGCGGCGCACAGATGGACATCGTGGCCGCACTGACCGACGGCGAGATCGGCGGCCTGCACGAGGGCAAAAACGCCATCTTCTACGACCGCAGCGGCCAGGATTGGGACGCCACCATCACCAAGATTGTGGACAACCCCATCAGCGTGCGCCAGGCTTTCTGGAGCCCCTACCGCAAGTTCGGCAACTGGGTGAGCGACAAGATAACCAAGAGCGCCCAAGAGAAAGAGGGCAAGCAGTTTGAGAACATGACCTCGAAGGCCGACAGCGCCAGCACCAACCTCACCGCCAAGCCCGAGGGCGCTGCCGCCGACGCCGCTGCCGCCGACAAGAAGGCTGCCGCTCCGTTCGACATAGCCAAGTTCGCCGGTATCTTTGCAGCCATCGGCCTGGCCTTTGGCGCCATAGGTGCCGCCCTCGGCGTGCTGGGAAGCTTCATCGTGGCCAAATGGTACAACATCATACTGCTCGTGGCGGCCGTCGTGATCCTCATCAGCGGTCCCTCGATGCTGCTGGCATGGCTCAAGCTGCGCAAGCGCAACCTCGGTCCCGTGCTCAACGCCAACGGATGGGCCATCAACAGCGACGTGAAGGTCAACACCACCTTCGGCAAGACCCTCACCTCGATGGCCAAGTACCCGAAAGTGGTTGCCAAGGACCCCTTCGCCGACAAAAAGATGCCCGTGTGGCAGAAGTGCCTCATCTGGATTGCGGTGCTGGCCGTGGTGTTCATCCTCGGCTTCCGCCTGATAGAGCACCGCTGGGTGTGGCAGCCCAAACCGGTCGAGACAGAAGAGGTGGCCGACAGCATCGTTGCCGACAGCATTGTGGTCGACAGCGTGGCTCAGCCCATAGAGACTGCCGCCGAAGCCCCTGCCGAGGCTCCTGCCGAATGATGAACTCTACTTTTAGGAACTCGGCGTGCCGTGTGCGCAAAAGAATGGTTAAACCATTGCGGACATTGCACGCCGCGGTTCTCTTTCTGATGCTTATGCCACTGACAGCCACTGCCCAACCGAGCCAGTTCACCGTCGCATGGTGGAACGTAGAGAACCTCTTCGACACCCGCGACGACCCGCGCACCAACGACGACGAATTCACGCCCGGGGGCGACCTGCACTGGACGCGCACACGCCTCGACAACAAGCTGCGAGGCATCTACCGCACGCTGACTATGATGGACCTGCCCGATGTGGTGGGGCTGGGCGAAGTGGAAAACGCTTATGTGCTGCGCGAGCTGACCGGTGCCACGCCGCTTATCGAGGCCGGCTACAGCTTCGTGCACTTCGACTCACCCGACCGACGCGGCATCGACTGCGCCATACTCTACCGGCGCGACCGCTTCACCGTCACCTCGTCGGGCATAGTGAGTCTCAGCGACAGCGCCGCAGGTTTCTTCACCCGCGACATACTGCAGGTAGTGGGCCGCACGCCCGACGGCGACACACTTTGTTTCCTTGTCAACCACTGGCCTTCGAAGCGAGGCGGCGACGAGGCCGAGGCCCACCGCATCGAGGCCGCGCAGACTTTGCGGCGGCTCATGGTCGACCTCAAGGCCGAGCACCCGGGAGCCGCCGTAGTGGCCATGGGCGACTTCAACTGCACTTCAGACGAGGCTCCCATCAGCCAGGGCATGGCTTTCGGCACCGACAGCATCAACCCCGACGGCATACGCAACCTCACCCTGCGACTGCCCAAGGCTTGGGGGTCGCACAAGTTTCAGGGTCTGTGGGATTATCTCGACCAGATGTTTATTCTGGCCGACGAACCATGGATGGTGGGCGACATCAAGGTGATGCGCTTCGAACACCTGCTCACCCCCGAGCAGGCCAAGGTGGGCCAGCGCCCCAAGCGCACCTATCAGGGCACACGCTATGAAGCCGGCCTCAGCGACCACCTGCCGCTGCTGCTGCGCCTGAAAAAACGGAACTGACCGCCATAGGCATGAATAAAAAAAAGGCCCGACGCACCAATGCGTCGGGCCATGCTGTTTTCACGGCTGCCTATTTGAAAGCATTCTCGCACAAGCCATGACCGCTGAGGGCCAGGTCTTTCATGTAGCCCGGCACCTCGCGGCCGAGGTACTTGTCTACATAGAGTTTGGCCAGATACTGACCCAGCATGAAGCCGTGGCCGCGCAGGCCGGTGAGCAAACCCACCTCCGGGTCTACAATGTAGCGCGGCTCAGTGTAGCGACCGGCCCAGCAGGCCAGGAAGCTGACGTCCTTAAGGCCGGGCAGCCATTCGGCAAAGACCTCGCTGACAATCTCGAGGAACTCGCGGCTGTTGTACTTGATGTTCTGTCGGGTTTCATAGGCGTCGGTGTCGGGGCTGGCACAGCCTATGATCTGGCCGGTGTGCTCGAACTGTTGGCCGTAGACGGCGCTGAAGCCCTTGTAGTGGCGACGGTCTATAATCATGTCCAAGGGACCGCCATTGGGGCCCATCATGGGCAGCCGGCGCGTGATGAAAGCCTGGTGCTTGACCGGGAAGAGGCCTGTGTCGATGCCCAGCATGTCGGTGAACTTCTCGGCACCCCACCCCATTGCATTGACAAAATGGTCACAGGTGTATTCCACATAGTGGCCCTCGTGGTTGCGCACCAGCGCCACCACCTTGTCTCCCTTGCGCCACACGGAGAGCAATTCGGTGTCCTCATAATAGCGTCCGCCGAGCGAGACACCGATGCCACGGATGTAGTCGATGACGCGGCCAGGCGTGGCCTGCCAACAGTCGCGGGTGATGAGGGCGTGGCTATAGGTGGTGCGGGTGTCGTCCCAGAGGGGCGAAATCTCTTTCTTGAAGTCCTTGCGGTCAATCATGTAAGCGTCGCTCCAGGCGCGGCTGGCGTCGAGGGCTCGATAGGTGGCGTCGTCGTGCACAAGGTTCACATAGTGCGTCGGTTTATAGTTGATATTGTGCACAGACTGTATCTGCTTGAATATCTCGTGGCTGTGCTGGGCGATGTCGGCTATGTCGGGGTTGGAGAAAGCCGGGCGTCCGCCGCCGATGTTGCGCCACGAGGCTCCTCGGCTCCAGTTGACCATGACCGGCTTGAGTCCGGCCTCGCTAAAGTAGCGGAAGAGTCCGCTGCCCGCTATGCCGCCGCCGGCTATGAACACACGCACCTCCTCGTGCTGCACATCGTTGCCTTTCGGGAAAACATATACTTCCTTGCGGCCTTCGGTATAGATATCGCCGAGGGTCACCTGGTTGCTGAGCGGTGCGCGCGGAGTGGCGTCGCCGGTGAGCTCGATGCCGTGGGCGCGCAGCAATCCGCGAGCGCGAGCGATGCAGCGCTTGCCGCGGCATGGACCCATACCCATGCGGGTTATGTGCTTCAGCTCGTCGACAGAGAGATACCGGCGGTCGCCCACGACAGACAGAATCTGCTCGTCGGTGATATCTTCGCAATGGCAGACGTAGGTCGGCTCTTTCTGAGTGCCACATTTGGCCTGAGCGTTCAGCGATTGCGGGTAGCGATCTTTTAAGATAAAACCTTTGACATCGGTCATGGGTCCGTCGACGGATGCCACCTTCACCCTTGCCACATTGGTCCGGTTCTCTTTAGCCAGGACCTTCTCCACCAAACCTTCGCCTACGCGCTGGCCATTGTTGTCAACCAGATAGACTTCGGCACCTTCCGCAACAGCGTATTCCACCGGCAGGAAGCACCATTGCTTCTGTGTGTTATAGCCGAAGATGGCCAGGCCGGGGCAATGGTTGACGCACTCCATGCAGCCGATGCACTTGTTGTAGTCCACCGTGGGAGTCGATGCTGTGGTGGGTTTGCTTATGGCGCCCTGCGGACAGCTGAAGGTGCACGGATTGCATGCAAATCCGTACAGGCAGTCGATCTGCACGAACGGCTTGGCTGCCATACGCTCTTCGGACGGCAGGTTGGGGCGTTCGAGCAGGCGCACGGGATGCTGCTGCGAATCGATGTACTGGCGCGAGATGTCGAGGTATTCGTCGTAGTTGATGCGTATGCCGGCATCTTGCGCAATCTCGTAGGCCGTCTGGCGGCCGCGGAGCACTGCGCTGGTGCCCTCGCCGATGCGCACAGCGTCGCCTGCACCATAGACGCGATGGCCGAAGAGCTCTTTGCCCTTGGTGAGCAGCTGGTTGTCGGGCACCAGACCGGTGCAGATGTTTATGATGTCGATGTCGTCGATGGTCTGTTCGGTGCCGGGCACAGGCTTGAAATTCTCGCAGCGTGCGATGACGGCGCCGGTTATGCCAGTGCGGTCGGCGTTGGGTATGGCGCGCACCAGGGTGTAGCCCGTCATGATGGGTATGCCGAGTCGGCGCACGCGGTTGGCCTGCACAGGAAATCCGCCCTCGCGCGGCATGGCCTCGATGATGGCGCGTATCTCGGCCCCGGCCTGCATACCCTGATATGAGGTCAGGTAGCCAATGTTGCCCGCGCCAACGGTGAGCACCCGCCTGCCGAGCAGTGTATGCTCCTGGTTCATCATCTTCTGGAATACGGCTGCCGTGTATACGCCCGGCACATCGTCGTTTTCGAAAGCAGGCATGAACGGCACGGCACCGGTGGCCACCACCAGATACTGCGCGTCGATATATGACATGACGCCCGTGACGATATTCTTTGCGGCGATGCGCGGTCCTTCGAGGATATCCCATACCGTGGTGTCGAGCAATATGCCGTCGTGGTCGTCGCCAGCCAAAGTCTTGGCTATGTCGAACCCTCGCATGCCGCCGTATTTCTTCTCCTTTTCGAAGAAGAAGAACTGGTGGGTCTGCATGTTGAATTGGCCGCCGATGCGGGGGTTGCTGTCGACGACAATGTTGTCGATGCCGAATTTTTTCAGCTGTTCGCGGCAGGCCAATCCAGCAGGACCGGCGCCTATGATGGCCACCGTGGTCTTATAGATTTTCAAACTGTCGGCTTCCTGTCGACGCTGCGGAGGGTCGAAGGTAACTCCCGGCAGATCGGCTTCATGGGCTATGATGCGAACTTCGCGCACACCGTCGACAGGTGTAATACAGATGCGACGCACGCGGCCGTCGACAAGCATCTCGCAAGCACCGCATTTGCCGATGCCGCACTCCAAAGAGCGGTTGCGCCCAGACAGAGAATGACTGTGCACAGGGTAGCCCGCTTCGTGCAGCGCCTTTGCGATGGTGTAGCCTTTGAGGCCCTGAACCTTGCGTCCTTCAAACATGAATTCGACAACCTCGGATTCGGGGATGTCCGAAATCGGATGGTTAGTGATTCTGTTCATCTGTTCAAGTATTTTAGGATTAATGTGTTATAAATTGATTAACATATCTTGGGGATAGTGCAAAGGTATACACATTCTTTGAGAATTGCAACTTTTTTTTTCTAATTTGTAGTAATTGTGTATCTTTGCAAAACATTTTGAGGATAATAATAAACACGTAAATATGTATAGAACTAATACTTGCGGCGAGCTGAGGCTTGCCAATCTGGGACAGACAGTCACCCTTGCCGGCTGGGTGCAGCGCTCGCGCGACCTCGGCGGAATGACTTTCGTCGACCTGCGCGACCGCTACGGCATCACGCAGCTTGCCTTCAACATGGAGACCAACGCCACTCTCTGCGAGCAGGCTCGCCGTCTGGGACGCGAATACGTTGTCCAGGTCACCGGCAAAGTAATTGAACGCAGTTCGAAAAACACCAAGATACCCACAGGCGAAATTGAGATAGAGGTCGCCGAACTGGTGGTGCTCAACGAGGCAAAGACACCTCCCTTCACCATCGAGGACCAAAGCGACGGCGGCGATGACCTGCGCATGAAATACCGCTACCTCGACATACGCCGCAATCCAGTGCGCCGCAATCTCGAGATGCGCCACCGCATGGCCATGCTGGTGCGCAACTACCTTTCCGACCGCGACTTCCTTGAGATAGAGACCCCCATGCTCATCAAGAGCACGCCCGAGGGCGCTCGCGACTTTGTGGTGCCCAGCCGCATGAATCCCGGCGAGTTCTACGCCTTGCCACAGAGCCCGCAGCAGTACAAGCAGCTGCTCATGGTGGCCGGCATGGACCGCTATTTCCAGATTGTGCGCTGCTTCCGCGACGAGGACCTGCGCGCCGACCGCCAGCCGGAGTTCACGCAGATAGACTGCGAGATGAGCTTCGTTCACCAGGAGGATGTGCTCAATATGTTCGAAGGCCTGGCCAAACACCTCTTCAAGGAGATGAAGGGCATTGAGTTCGACAAGTTCCCCCGCATGACATGGCACGACGCCATGCGCCTCTACGGCTCCGACAAGCCCGACATCCGCTTCGGCATGGAGTTCAAAGAGGTGACCGATGTGGTCAAAGGCCACGGCTTCGGTCTCTTCGACAATAGCGAGTTGGTGGTGGGCATCGTGGCCGAAGGCTGCGCCGAGTACACGCGCAAGCAGCTCGACGCGCTGACCGACTTCGTCAAGCGTCCGCAGGTGGGCGCCGGCGGCATGGTCTATATCAAGTACAACGCCGATGGCTCGTTCAAGAGCTCGGTGGACAAGTTCTACGACGCCGAGGCCCTCAAGGCCATCGCCGACAAGATGGGCGCCAAGCCCGGCGACCTGATGCTTATTCTCTGCGGCCCCGCCATGAAGACGCGCACCCAGCTCTGCGCCCTGCGCCTCGAGATGGGCCAGCAGCTCGGCCTGCGCGACCCGCAGAAGTTCGCACCCCTCTGGGTCATCGACTTCCCGCTGCTGGAGTGGGACGACGAGACGCAGCGCTTCTACGCCATGCACCACCCCTTCACGGCGCCCAAGCCAGAGGACGAGCCCCTGCTGGACGACCCGTCGAAGTGGGGCGACATCCGCGCCAACGCCTACGACATCGTGATGAACGGCACCGAGGTGGGCGGCGGCTCCATCCGTATCCATGACCGCACGCTGCAGAACAAGATGTTCCACACCCTGGGC
>JAZNSV010000085.1:0-10414 GCA_045591485.1 Bacteroidales bacterium
CCAGGAGGGGGGTGCGGAGCCGGCCGGGGGGGGCCGGGGCCGAGACGGCGGGCGCCGCCGAGACGGCGGGCGGCGAGGCGACGTCGGCGGCGGCATCAGCCATGGCGACGGACACCACCGAGACCATAGACCTCAGCGCCCTGCTGCCGGCAGCCGACATGCGGGTGGCTCAGGTGATGCCGCCTGCGGCCGAGACCCCCAAGCGGGTGCCGGTGGGCGGCTACAGATGGGAAGATTTCGTTGGGGAAAAAGAGACGGTGAGTACTGCCGCCAGCGGAGCCAAGACGGCGAAAGAAGAACCGGCGACCGCCGCCGAGGCGGCCAACACAGTTGCACCGGCCCCCAAGGCCGGCGAGCCGCAGCCTGAACCCTACCATGAGGACGACCTGCTCTGGGCGCCCAACGTCATCACGCCCAATGGCGACGTAGACAAAAACCGCACCTTCAGCATCAAGACGTCGTCGGCGCTGAAAGACTTCCGCGTGCACATATACAACCGTCGCGGCCAGCGCATCTTCAGCAGCACCGACCAGGCCTTTGTGTGGGATGCAACACACGACGGAGCCGCGGTGCCGCAGGGGGCCTATGTGTGGGTGGCCACCTTCCGCGACAGCGAGGGCACAGCTCGTTCGGAGACCGGCACTGTGGTGGTGATCAGATAGTTGCGAAATAAACGCGCGCGATTGGAAAAAAAGTTGTAATTTTGCAGCCGGAAAAAGCAGCGGCTGTCCTATCGCTGGGCAGCGATGCCGAGAGGAAAGTCCGGGCAGCACGGGCCACCATGCTTCCTAACGGGAAGGCACCTTGGCGGCAACAAAAAGGTGACAGCGAGCGCCACAGAAAACAAACCGCCTTTGATTAAAAAAGGCAAGGGTGAAAACGCGGGGTAAGAGCCCACGACGTGGGGTGGCGACACACACGATGGCAAGCCTCATGGGCTGAAAGACCAAATAAACCGGCAGGCCGCAAGGCCGCAGACAGGCCCGTCTGCATTGTCGGCGGGTAGGTTGATAGAGGCTGTCGGCGACGGCAGCAGTAGATTGATGATAGGACACGACAGAACCCGGCTTACAGGCCTCTGCTTTTTTCTTTGTTTTTTATCGAGAGACTGACCAATGAAGAACAGAAGACATAAAGGTTGGCTGGCGCTGGCGGCCCTGCTTGTGGCGGGCTGCTCGGGCCAGTATGCCGGTGTGCCGGGGGCCGAGCTGCTCAACTACCAGAGCCGTCCCACCTACGGCCACCTCTACGACCTGGCCACAGCCTATGCCGAGAGCATCAACGACGCCGTGGCCGCCGACACCATGCATCCCGGCCTCTATGCCGACTACGGCGTGGCCCTGGCCATGATGGGCCACCGCGGCGAAGCCTGCCGCATGCTCAATGCCGAAGCCAAGGCCTTCCCGCAGAACAGGGCCTTCGTGCAGCGCATCAAGCAGCGTCTGCTGCCCGACATGGTGGACGACACCGTGGCCTCGCGCCGCGAGACGGTGGACATGGGCAAGCTGGCGGGTTGGGCCTACGACTCGATAGCAGCACTGCAGCCACTGCCGTATATAGCCCCGGTGATAGACAGCACCGACACGGCCCGCATACGCCTGCAGACGCCGGTGGACTCGATTGAATATCCGATACGCCTCACCGCCAACCAGAAGCGCGAGCTGCTGGCCCAGCAGCAGATGGCTGCCGAAATGAAGAAAAAAGCCGAGGCCGACTCGGTGGCCAACGCCAAGCAGGCCAAGATAGACCAGCGCAAAAAGGCTCAGGCCGACCGCAAAAAGGCCAAGAAAGAACAAGAGAAAGCCCGCAAGGCCGCAGAGAAACAGAAGAAGAAAGAAGCCAAGGAGAAGGCGCGTCAGCGCGAGCGCGAGAAAAAACAGCAGGCCGCCGAGCGCCGCCAGCAGCAGGCACAGAAAGAGAAGGAAGGAGGCCAGAAATGAAACGCTATGCATGGACGGTGCTGCTTGCAGCCCTGATGCTGGCCGCCTGCGGCGGCGAGAAGAAGATGACCCAGTACACCGAGATCTACCAGGAGTCTCCGAAGGTGATATATGTGGCCCAGCTCAACGACCTCTCGGCCCGCCACGCCGTGCGCGAGACCGACGACTCGGTGCACAACGCATCGCTCAACACCGCTGCCCGCTATATGTACCTCACGGCGGGCAGGCAGCTCACCTTCTGGGGCTACAGTGTGCCGGGCCCGCTGGCATCGGCCACCTTTGCTTCGACCGAGACTCGCACAGGCCGCCAGCTGCGCAACGACAACATCAACGACCTGTATGCCGATTGCGGCATCGACGCTGTGCTTTTCATAGACATACTCGGCTGGAAACAGACCTCGAACTCGTGGAGCGTAGAGGCAGAATACATGCTGCGCTCGACCCACACCAACAGCGAGCTGATGCATGTGCACGTCAACGCCACCAAGATGCTGCACACCGACAACAAAGGCAATCCGATGCCGCTGAAAGAAGACCTGGAGTTCCAGAACGGCACAGAACTCGACCTGGAGACGGCGCAGCGCTGCCGGTTGGTGGAAATACTGAACAACTACGTCTTGAAAGACCTGCCCGCCGGCAACCGCGCCCGCAAGCGCGACGGCGAGCGCTACGACAAGTCGCACCCCGAATACTTCAGCCTGCGCATACATCGCGACGGCAGTGTCGAGATGCTGAAAAGCGAGGAACTATGAAGATTGAAGTGTCACTGAGTCCGGCTCTATACCCCTTCAGAACCATAAAAGAACACCATGCCACGGTGGCTGTGGACCTGCTGCGTGCCACTACGGCGGTGTGTGCCGCCTTTGCAGCCGGTTGCGAGGCGGTGCTTCCGCTCGACACCCTCGAAGGCATGGGGCGCTACAGGGAAGAGGGCTACCTGCTGGCCGCCGAACGCGGTGGCAGCAAGGTGGACATACCGATGCCCGACGGCGGCACGGCCAAGGCCGACTACGGCAACTCGCCCACCGAATACCTGCGCCACGACCTCGGCGGTGTGCGTCTGGCCTACAGCACCACCAACGGCACGATAAGCATGCTGCGCGGTGCCGACGCCGACCTGACGCTGGCGGGCAGTTTTGCCAATATCTCGGCCCTTGCAGCAAGGCTCCGGACCGAGGCGATGGATGTGGTGGTGCTGTGCTCGGGATGGCAGAACGACTTCTGCATTGAAGACACCCTTGTGGCCGGGGCGCTGACGGAGATGCTCGGCGACGTGGCCGAGCCGCACGGCGACGCCGCGCAGATGGCTGTGGCCCTGTGGCAGGCGGCCAAAAACGACCCATTTGAATACTGCCTGCACCGATGCTCGCACATAGCCCGTCTGCACCGCCTTTGTGCCGACGAGGACGTGCGCTTCGCCTTCCGCCGCGACACCTGCGCGGTGGTGCCGGTGCTCAGAAACGGACTGCTCACCCTATGAGACGACTGCTGCCGATAATACTTGTGATGCTGCTGCCGCTGAGCCATGCCGCTGCCCAATGGGATACCGCCGGCTTGCGCCTGCGCCATCTGCATCCGGTGCCTGCGGCGAGCAGCGTGGTGTTGATGGGAGCTGGCGGACTTTTTGCCTACAACCCCACGGTGCACGGCTTGGCCGAGGACCTGCGCGACGCTGTCGTTACGGCAGACCTGCCCAAGCTCCATTTCGACGACTATATCCAGTATCTGCCTGCTGCAGCGCCGATAGCGTTGAACCTCTGCGGCCTGAAAAGCCGTCACTCCTTGGGACGCATGGCCATGCTCGAAGGCGGCAGCTACCTGCTCGGTGCGGGATGGCTCTGGGCCGGCAAGTACGGCTTCGGCATCCTGCGTCCCGACAACTCAAAACACAACAGTTTCCCCAGCGGACACACATTCTTCTCGTTCACGGGTGCCGAAATACTGCGCCGCGAATACGGGGAGGACTATCCATGGATAGCCGTTGCCGGCTATACGGTGGCCACGGTGGTGGCGCTGATGCGCATCTACAACAACCGACATTGGGCTGGCGACGTGCTGGCCGGTGCAGGTCTCGGCATACTGAGCGTGACGCTGGTGTATTGGGCACTTGATTAATCGTTTATTCTTTATATATAAGACACAACAAACCAATGAAACTTATCGACACATCGAACATCAAGGGCGACCTCTTCGGAGGCGTCACAGCGGGTATCGTGGCCTTGCCGCTGGCTTTGGCCTTCGGCATACAAGCCTTCTCCGGCATCGGAGCCGACGGTGCATCTATCGGAGCTTATGCTGGATTGGTAGGAGCCACGCTCCTGGGCTTCTTTGCGGCTCTCTTCGGAGGCACCCACAGCCAGATCAGCGGTCCCACAGGTCCCATGACGGTAATCACCGCCACCCTCGTGAGCGGAGCTTTCACCGCTTCGAGCGGCAACCTCGGCACAGTGCTGGTCAGCATGGCTTTGGCCGCTATCTTCTGTGGCTTGTTCCAGATACTATTCGGCGTCATCAAGCTCGGCAAATATGTGCGCTATATTCCGTACCCCGTGCTGAGCGGCTTCATGAGCGGCATCGGTGTCATCATCATCCTGCAGCAGCTCTACCCCCTCGTGGGCCAGAGCGGCAGCGGCTCGATGACAGACCTCCTGATAGGCCTGCCCAAAGCCTTTGGCAGCCTCTCGCTGACGGCCCTGCTTCTGGGCATCGGCACCGTGGCCATCATCTATCTTTTCCCACTGCTGACCAAGAAGGTGCCTTCGACGCTGGCGGCTCTCATTGTGATGACGGTGGTGTCGCTGTTTGTGGATATGGAAGGAGTGCCCACCATCGGCGAGATTCCTGCCGGCCTGCCGATGCCATTCTTTGCCAACAGCAGTGTTGACTTGGGCAGCATAGACTGGGGCGCAGTGTTTGGCGCAGCCATAGTGCCCGGCCTGACACTTGCCGGTCTCGGCTCGATAGACACGCTGCTCACCTCCGTTGTGGCCGACAACATCACCAAGACCAAACACAACAGCAACCGTGAGCTGATAGGGCAGGGCATAGGCAATGCCATGGCAGGTTTCTTCTGCGGCTTGCCCGGTGCCGGAGCCACAATGCGTACGGTGGTCAACGTCAAGAGCGGCGGTCGCACGCAGCTCAGCGGCATGGTCCACGCATTGCTTCTGCTTGCCATCATGCTCGGTCTGGGCGGAGTGGTCAAGTATGTGCCGCTGTCGGTGCTGGCAGGTATCCTGATCACCGTCGGCTGGGGCATCATAGACTTCAAAGGATTCAAAGACCTGCCCAAGATTCCGCGTGCCGACGCCGTGGTGCTCATCGTGGTGTTCCTGGTCACGGTCTTTGTAGACCTGCTCACCGCCGTGGGTATCGGCATGGTCATTGCCTGTGTGCTCTTCATGAAGCGTGCGTCGGACCTTGTCGAAGGCGGCTACAGCAGTCAGGAGCTGACCAACTTTGACAAAGAAAGCCCGTGGGACGACGAGCATGGCATGCCCGACGCCGCGCAGCACAGCATCTACGTGCAGCGCCTTAACGGACCCATCTTTTTCGGCACCATCAACAAATTCAAAGAGGTGATGCAGACTGTGCCCGAGAGCGCCAAGATAGTCATCATCCGCATGCGTCTGGTCAGCTTCATGGACCAGAGCGGACTCTACGCCATGGAGGAGGCCATCAAAGACCTGCAAGGCCGTGGAGCCATGGTGCTGATGACCATCATACAGCCGCAGCCTATGTACATGCTCACAAAGATGAACCTTATACCCGACATTGTGCCCGAGGAGCATACGTTCCCCACCTTTGAGGCATGCACCGATTTCCTCCGCAAAGAACTCGACGAAAAATAACAATAAAAAAACACATATACAATGGGAAGAGCTTTTGAATACCGCAAAGCGCGCAAGCTGAAGCGGTGGGGCCACATGGCCCGCACATTCACCAAGATTGGCAAAGAAATCGAGCTGGCCGTCATTGCCGGCGGTCCCGACCCATCGAGCAACCTGCGCCTGCGCCTGCTGATGCAGACCGCCAAGAGCGAGTCAATGCCCAAGGACAACGTCGAACGCGCCATAAAGCGCGCCACCGAGAAGGACAAATCGGCCTACAAAGAGGTGGTCTACGACGGCAAGGGGCCGCATGGAGTGGCCGTGGTGGTAGAGACAGCCACCGACAACCCCACCCGCACCGTGGCCAACCTGCGCGCCGCCTTCGTGCGCGGCAAGGGCGAACTGGGCACTATGGGTATGAACGACTTCCTCTTCGAGCGCAAATGCTCGTTTGTCGTTGCCTGGCAAGACGGCATTGACATGGATGAGCTCGAACTCGAACTCATCGACTGCGACATCGACGAGGTCTTCCGCGACGAAGACGAAATCTTCATCTATGCCGACTTTGCCAACTATGGCCCAATAAGCAAATTCCTCGAAGACAAAGGACTTGAGATCAAGAGCTTCAAGTTTGAGCGCATACCGCTCACTATGCGCGAACTCTCGCCAGAGGAACAGGAAGATGTCAACGGCCTTATAGAACGCCTTGAAAACGACGACGATGTTGTGAATGTGTTCCACAACATGGCCTGACATTTTTCCAACCAAAGAACGGCAGGAGAGCCCCGAAGGTGTGGCACGCAGGCATCACAGTGTGCAGCGGCCATCCTTCGGGGTTTTTCTTTCTGTCGGCGGTGGGTGTGGGCTGCACAACAGACGGATTCGTACTCTCTCATTGTATGCATTCGACCTAATAAGCATAATCTCAAAGAAGATGGAAAAAAGGTGTTTTTGCATGTAGAAAAGCGTTTTTGGATAATATGTGGCGAAGTGGTGTTTAAAAATATTGTGCTGGGAAACAGCTGAATGCGATTTTTGTTGAAAAAAAATTTTGTCGGTATGGAAAAAGTTCGTATCTTTGCACTCGCTTTCGAAAGAGAAAGTGCCACAAATGCCGCATTCGTCTAGTGGTCCAGGACATCTGCCTCTCACGCAGAAGATCATCAGTTCGACTCTGATATGCGGTACAAAAGATAAAGTCTTCGAGAAAATAATCGAAGACTTTTTTTATAACCCAAAGGCTATGAAAAAGGTCATTCCGGTAATTGCTGTGATATCCATAGTGCTCTCATCTTGCGGGGCCTACAATGGTGCGATTGTCTCTATGCCCACAATCAGGCAACAGGGCGAGTGGCATCTCGAGGGTGCTGTCTCCGTGGCCTTTGGTCGAGGTTGCTCCGCCGTTCGGACACGTGTCGGCGGCGGTCGGTCTGACGGACCATGTTGCGGTGGCGGCCAATGCCGATGCCACGAGATTGCATGCCCAGATAATGGGTGGCGCATATTTTCCTGTGAATGAAAAATTTGTATGGGAAGTGTATGGCGGCGCCGGCTTAGGATCTGGGGTCAATGATTCCGACGGTTGGGACTCGAAAAAAGAAGACTATATCGATTACAGAGTCGGTTTTGTACAGGCCGACTGCGGATGGCGCAACCTGACCAGATTTCTGCATATCGATGTTTCGCTGGGACTGAAGACCGGACTGTTGTTTTACGACAGGAATAAGTCGGACGATGCATCCGGTGAATACCAGTATTCGACGGGTAAAAACATGGTGTTTTCGCCCATGGTCGAGGTACGTTTCGGTTGGGAACATGTGAAATTCAACCTGAAGGCAGCCAAGTCGCTGATGTTCGGCATTGCCGGCAGTGATGTGCTTGAAATGGCGCCTGTTGATGTCGGTGTCGGTGTCGATGTTTTTCTTCCGATGAGGAAGAAGCGAAAATAATTTTGCCATATTGTTTTTTTTTATTATATTTGCCTCGTTGTACAATACAACAGAAGGTTAATTAAAACATTAAATATAAACATTTTAAAACAAAACTAAACAATGAAGACCGCTTATAATTTCAATGCAGGTCCTTGCGCCCTGCCCAAAGAGGCCATCGAGTCCACCATCGCCGCCATCCGCGACTTTGACAACACCGGTATCGGCCTGCTCGAAATCTCTCACCGTACTCCCGGCTGGGAGCGCACCATGGAAGAAACCCGCCAGCTGTGGCGCGACCTGCTCGGCATTCCCGCTGAGTACGAAATCCTCTTCCTCGGTGGTGGCGCCAGCACCGGCTTCATGGATGTGCCCGCCAACCTGCTGAACAAGAAGGCCGCCTACCTCCAGACCGGCGTCTGGGCCAAGAAGGCCGCCAAAGAGGCCAAGAACTTCGGCGAGACCGTCATCGTGGCCAGCAGCGAGGACAAGACCTACAGCTACATCCCGAAGGGTTGGACCGTCCCCGCCGACGCCGACTACTTCCACATCACCACCAACAACACCATCTACGGCACCGAGATCCGCAAGGACTTCGCCGCCAACGAGATCAACAACGTCATGCTCGTCGCCGACATGAGCTCCGACATCATGAGCCGTCCCGTCGACGTGAAGAAGTACGGTCTCATCTACGGTGGTGCCCAGAAGAACGTCGGCCCTGCCGGTGTCACCTTCTACATTGTCCGCAAAGACATCCTTGGCAAGATCACCGACCGCCAGTACATGAACCCCCTGCCCACCATGGTGGACTTCCGCACCCACGCCGCCGAAGAGGCCAAGAACATCTCCATGTTCAACACGCCCCCAGTGAGCGCCATCTTCGTCATGCACGAGACCCTGAAGTGGGTTAAGAACACCATCGGCGGCGTTGCCGAGATGGAGAAGATCAACCTCAAGAAGAGCCAGATGCTCTACGAGGAGATCGACCGCAACAGCATGTTCCGCGGCACCGCCGAGAAGGAAGACCGTTCCATCATGAACCACTGCTGGGTGATGGCCGAGGGCCGCGAGAACCTGCAGGACGCCTTCATGGCCTTCGCCAAGGAGCGCGGCATGGTCGGCATCAAGGGTCACCGCTCGGTGGGCGGCTTCCGCGCCAGCCTCTACAACGCTTGCCCTGTCGAGGCCGTCGAGGCTCTCGTCCAGTGCATGCAGGACTTCGAGAAAGCCAACAAGTAAAAGGTGAATAGTGAATTGTGAATAGTGAATCGAATGTGGTTCACTATTCACAATTCTTTCATTTTGAGTAATATAAAGTGTATCATCGTGATTTGAATGTCTGGAAAGAGGGTATTGAGTTGGTGAAGATGACCTATCGGTTGTTGGATCAATTTCCTAAAAACGAGGAGTTCGCACTCTCATTCCAGATTCGTAAGTCGGTTGTATCGATACCGTCCAATATTGCAGAGGGATGTGGCAGAGACTCGGATAGGGAATTATACCATTTCCTTGGCATAGCAGCAGGCTCTCTTGCTGAATTGGAGACGCAACTTTATATCGCCAAAGAGCTTGGATATATAGATGACACATCAGAAGTAGAACTCAAAATGATGGCTGTTCAAAAACTGCTTACTGGCTTCAGAAAATACATTAAGTCAAATATAGAAAATAACCAGAATATGTGATTTGGGAACCTCGATCGATTCACAATTCACAATTCACAATTCACAAAATAGAATGAAAGTTTTAGTTGCTACCGAGAAACCGTTTGCCAAAGTGGCTGTTGACGGTATCAAGAAGATTGTTGAGGAGAATGGCTACCAGTTTGCCCTCCTTGAGAAATATACCGACGTGAACGACCTGTACAAGGCCGTCGAGGATGCCGACGCCCTCATCGTCCGCTCCGACAAGGTGACCAAAGAGGTCATCGACCACGCCAAGAACCTGAAGATCGTTGTGCGCGCCGGCGCCGGCTACGACAACCTCGACCTCGAGGCTTGCACCGCCCGCGGCATCGTCGCCATGAACACCCCCGGCCAGAACAGCAACGCCGTTGCCGAGCTCGTCATGGGTATGCTCGTCTATGCTGTCCGCAACTTCTACAACGGCAAGAGCGGCTCCGAGCTGATGGGCAAGAAGCTGGGTATCCTCGCCTTCGGTAACGTGGGACGCAATGTGGCCCGCATCGCCAAGGGCTTCGGCATGGAAGTCTACGCCTACGACGCTTTCCTGAGCGCCGAGCAGATCAACGCCAGCGGCATGGCTACCGCCGTTGCCAACCAGGAAGCCCTCTTCGAGACCTGCGACGTGGTCAGCCTGCATATCCCCGCCACCGCCGAGACCAAGCAGAGCATCAACTACGCCCTCGTCAACAAGATGCACAAGGGTGGTATCCTCGTCAACAGCGCCCGCAAGGAAGTCATCAACGAGCCCGAACTGCTCAAACTGATGGCCGAGCGCACCGACCTGAAGTACATCACCGACATCATGCCCGATGCCGATGCCGACTTCAAGGCCTTCGAGGGTCGCTACTTCGCCACCCCCAAGAAGATGGGTGCCCAGACCGAGGAAGCCAACATCAACGCCGGCCTCGCCGCTGCCAACCAGATTGCCGACTTCTTCAAGACCGGTAACAAGAAATTCCAGGTCAACAAATAATTATAGTTGCTATAGATACTATAGTCGCTATAAAATTATGCATCTTTGCATCTTCAAC
>JAZNSV010000086.1:0-3131 GCA_045591485.1 Bacteroidales bacterium
GCGACCCCGACACCAGCGCCAAGCGCAAAGCCGCCATGTTCGGCCGCTTCGGCATCGAGCGCTTCGCCGAAGTCAAGGTGGCCAACCTCTCCACGGGCATGAAGCAGAAACTCTCGCTGGTCATCTCGCTGGTACACGACCCCGAGGTCATCATCTTCGACGAGCCCACCAACGGCCTCGACGTGCTGACGGCCCGCACCGTGACCGACTACCTGCAGGAACTGCGCGCCGAGGGCAAGACCATCATCCTCAGCACCCACATCTTCAGCCTTGTAGAGCGGCTGTGCGACCGCGTGGGCATCATCATCGACGGCCGCCTGACGGCCTGCGGCCCGCTGGCCGAGGTATGCAACGGACTCAACATCGAGGACCGTTTCTTCGAAATGTACAAAGAAGTGAAAGGAGGTGAAGAATGAAAAAGAACAACACATGGACCATCATCAGCAAAGAGTTTGCCCGCTTCTTCGGCGACCGTCAGCTGCTGTTCACCACGGTCATCATGCCGGGCCTGCTCATCTATGTCATCTACAGCCTGATGGGCAGCGGCATACAGAAGATGGTCACCGAGGGACAGAACGAAGTGGTCACACTCACGGTGGAGAATATGCCGCAGAGCATGTCGCCCGTGCTCAGCGCCATCGACAGCAGTCTGGTGGTTGTCGAGCAGCCTTTCGGCAACGACGACATCGCCCTGCTGGAAGACAAGGACATCAACGCCGTCTTGCTGCGTTTCCCGGCCGACTTCGACCAGCTGGCCATCCCCGTCCCCGGCCAGCCGGTGCCCAACGTCGAAATCTACTACAACTCGACCAACAACGCCTCGTCGCGCGTCTACTACACCCTCAGCACGATGCTCGGCAACTACAACCGCCCCTTCACCGTCAACGTGCCTCAGACCGAGGAGCAGCGCTTCGACCAGGCCAGCGAGGAGAGCATCGGCGCCATGATCTGGAGCAAGATGCTGCCCATGCTCATCATCATGATGCTCTTCAGCGGAGTCATGGCCATCGCACCCAGCAGCATCGCCGGCGAAAAGGAACGCGGCACCATAGCCACCCTGCTCGTCACACCCATGCGGCGCAACGAACTGGCTCTCGGCAAAATCATCTCCCTCAGCGGCATCGCACTGCTCAGCGGCATCTCCAGCTTCATCGGCATCGCCCTGTCGCTGCCCAAGATGGTCAGCGGCGAGGGGGTCGACTACTCCAGCCTGGGCTTCCACTACACCACGGCCGACTACTTCGCACTGCTGCTGGTCATCTTCGCCTCGGTGCTCATCATGGCCTCGGCCGTCAGCATCCTCTCGGCACTGGCCAAGGACGTCAAGAATGCCGGCACCATGGTGACCCCCTTCATGCTGGTGGTCATGCTGGCAGGCCTGCTGCCTATGTTCCAGAACGGCGCCGTCGAGAGCCTGCTGGTCTACCTCATACCCTTCTACAACGCCATCGAGGTGATGGTGGCCATCTTCGCCCACGAGATGCAGTGGATGCCCGTCGTCGTCACCGTGGCCTCCAACATGGTCTACACCGGCGTCGCCGTCTGGGTGCTCACACGTATGTTCAACAGCGAGAAAGTGATGTTTGCCCGATGAAGAAAAACTTTGCACTGCGGATCGACTCTGAAGTCTACGACGCCATTGAGAAATGGGCCGCGGACGAGTTCCGCAGTACCAACGGGCAGATAGAATGGATCATCGCCGAAGCACTCAAGAAAGCCAAACGTTATCCCAAACAGATGAAGAAGCTAACCATCCTGATACTGATGTGTCTGGGCCTGACGGCCCAGGCACAGTGGTACAACGGGCTGAGCCAGAAGACGGGCCTCGTGCTCAGCCTCCACCTCACCGACACCGCCGTCACCCTCTACAGCCCCCTGCAGAGCGCCGACCCCATCCCCGTCAGCCAGTGGAGCCTCAGCGGCGACACCCTCCGCGTCGACTGCAAGGGCATCGGCCTCAAGGCCGTCCTCGCGCGCCGCGACAGCACCCTTGTGGGCTATTGGAAGCAGGGGCTCCTCAAGGAGGGCATCACCTTCCTTCCCGCCGACACCCTCTTCAGCCTGCAGCGTCCGCAGACCCCGCAGCCGCCCTACGTCTTCGAGGAGCAGACCGTCAGCACCGACTACACCGACAGCCAGGGCCATCAGGTCCACATGGAGGGCACCCTCACCTACCCGCGCACCGGCGGCTCCTTCCCCACCCTGGTGCTGGTCAGCGGCAGCGGCCAGCAGAACCGCGACGTGGGGCTCTTCCAGCACCGTCCCTTCCTGGTGCTGGCCGACTACCTGGCGCGGCGCGGCATCGCCGTGCTGCGCTACGACGACCGTGGCGTGGGCGCCTCCACAGGCCCCCTCGACAGTGCCGACACGCGCCTCTTCGCCGAGGACGCCGAGGCCATGTTCCGCACCCTGAAGGGCAACCCGCACGTCGACCCCGAACGCCTCGGCATCGGCGGCCACAGCGAGGGCGGCGCCATCGCACCCATGGTGGCGGCCAGGAACAAGGATGTGAAGTACGTGGTCATGCTGGCCGGACAGGGCTGCACAGGCCTCGACATGATGCTGCAGCAGAACGAAGCCATCTATCAAGCCGCCGGCCTGAGCGACCGCCTGCTCGCCGTCCGCATGGCCGCCATGCGCGAGCTGCTCGTCATGCCCGCCGGCAGCAAGCAGAAGGACTACAAGGCCGCCATCGACCGCCACACCGCCGGCCTCACCCAGGCCGAGGTCGACAGCGTCGGCCTGGGCCGCGGCAGCGCCGCCGCCATGAAGCAGCAGCTCGGAAGCCGTTGGATGCAGACCTTCCTCACCCTCGACCCCGCAGAGTATCTGCCCAAGGTGAAGGTGCCCGTGCTGGCCCTCAACGGCACCAAAGACCGCCAGATAGTCTGCAAGCCCAACCTGCAGCGCGTCAAGGCCCTCTGCCAGCAGGCCGACTGCCGCGAGCTGCCGGACCTCAACCACCTATTCCAAAAATGCAAGAAAGGTTCCCCCGACGAATATATACTCATCGAGGAAACCTTTTCCGAAGAAGCCATGCGACAAATCGCCGACTTTATCTACAATCTCAAACTTTAAACCTCAAAACTTAAAACTCAAAACTCAAGATGACTTCTATAAATTGCCTCGAA
>JAZNSV010000087.1:0-5961 GCA_045591485.1 Bacteroidales bacterium
AGGTTCCTCTTTCCACAGCCTCTCGCAGGACGACGTGCAGCGTGCATGCGACCTCATCAATCACCGTCCAAGAAAAAGATTCGGCTTCAGATCTCCTTATGAAATGTTTTTGCTATATTTGCACCAGCAATTAGGTCAACAATTTACTCCCTTGGTGTTGCGTTTATAACTTGAATTCAGCATCGGGCAGGCTGGGCAACAAAAAAAGCCGCCGACAGATTTGTCTGTCGGCGGCTTATGGGTTTGATGCTATTTCTTGGTCGTGTCGGCCACAGCCTCCGTTTGGTCTGCAGGCGGCGCAGCGGGTTTCTTCTTCGGTTTTGGCATCTTGATGTCGCTCAGGCTGTGCTTGCGGTGTATGCGTATGAAATCGACATAGCCGCTGATGCCGGGGCAATGGCCTGTCTCGGTATACTGCCACAGCGTGAACCTTGTGGTTGGATAGCTACGGTAGTTTGCTATAAAGATTTGGTATTTCGAGTATTTCTTCGTCGCCAAATGAGTCTTGTAGAGCTTTTCGCTGGTGTAGATTATCGGCTTGACGCCATACTCCTTCTCCATCAGTTCCAGCAGCTTGTCCACCCTCTCCATGTATAGGCGTCCAACATGGTGGCCTTCGATGTCGAGCACCGGCACCAAATCCTGTTCCTTTTTCTTCACCACGCTGCGTATGTTGGCCATCTGCTGGTAGGCGGTGGTCTTGCTGCTGTAGAGGTGGTAGCTGCCCACCAGCAGCCCGGCCTTCTTGGCCTTGGTGATGTTGCTACGGTAGTAGGGGTCTTTTATCGTGGTGCCTTCGGTGGCTTTGATATATACAAAGCGTATGGTCGAGTCTTTGGCCACCTTGGTCCAGTTGATGTTGCCTTGATACTTCGACACGTCGATGCCGCGATGGCGCACCTGGGCCTGGACATCATCTGATGCCAATTGGAAATTGAATATCATGCCGATGCACAACATCAGCATCAGCTTCAAACACATGCGCATTATAGGCTTGGTATTATCCAATTCGCGATCTGCCATTTCCCTGTTTCACATTTCTATTTCAGTACCGTCAGCATTGAAAAACTTGTATTCCAACAGGCCAAGTTTCTCGCTTTGCTCGATGCTGAGCCACGTGCGATGCTTGCGCATCCACTTCATACGTATGCTGCGCAGGCCGCCCTTGGTGAGGTAGGCGTGGATGTAGGGGTGCGTCACGATAGTATAGCGGTGTTCGCGCTGCGAGGTGGTCAGGTAAGTCAGGTTCGACTCAATCTCGTCTACCACAACAAGACTCTGTTTGATGTGGCCTGTGCCGTCGCACATGGGGCACTTCTCCTGCACATCGACCTCTACTGCCGGACGAACCCTCTGGCGTGTAATCTGCATCAAGCCGAACTTGCTCAGAGGCAATATAGTGTGGCGGGCCTTGTCGCGCTTCATCTCTTCGGTCATCACATCGAAAAGTTTCTTGCGGTTCTCGGCCTTGTTCATATCGATGAAGTCGACGATGACTATGCCGCCCATATCGCGCAAGCGCATCTGGCGCGCTATCTCAATTCCGCTCTCTATGTTCACCTGCAGCGCGGTGTCTTCCTGTCCGGTACCGGCCTTGATGTGGTTTCCGCTGTTGACGTCGATGACATGCATGGCCTCGGTGTGTTCCACATAGAGGTACACACCCGAACGGATGGTCACAATACGGCCGAAAGCACGACGTATATCGCGCTGTATGCCCATCTGTTCGAATATGGGTGTCTCAAGCTTGTAGAGTTTCACAATGTCTTCGCTTCCGGGGCTCATGGAGCCGACGAAAGAGCGCACCTGATTGTAGAGGCGCTCGCTGTCGACAGTGATGGAGTTGAAGTCGTCGGTCAGCAAATCGCGGATCAACGCCGTGGTGGTGTCGAGCTCGGCATATACTTTGCAGGGCGAGTTGACACGTTTGAGTTTTTCGGTCATCTGGCTCCAGTTGTCCATCAGCTGGCGCAAGTCGGTGTCGAGTTCGGCCACACTCTTGCCTTCGGCCACGGTGCGCACAATGACGCCGAAATTCTGCGGACGTATGCTCTGCACCAGGCGGCGCAGACGGTTGCGTTCCTCGGAGCCTTTGATTTTCTGCGATATTGATATCTTGTTGGTGAAAGGGCACAGCACGAGGTAGCGGCCTGCAATGCTGATTTCGCCCGAAAGTTTCGGTCCCTTGGTCGAGATGGGTTCCTTGGTGACCTGCACCAGGATTGGCTGTCCGACCTTGAGCACGTTGTTGAGGTTGCCCACCTTTTCCAGGATAGGCTCTATCTTGAAGTTGGCCAAGGTCTTGGCGCCTTGGTCGCCGTTCATAGCAAGTTTGAGGTATTTGTCTACCGAGTTGTAGTCGGGACCCAGATCGAGGTAGTGCATAAAGCCCTCTTTGTCGCCTCCTATGTCGACAAAGGTGGCGTTGAGTCCCTGCATTATTTTTTTCACCTTGCCGAAGTAGATGTCGCCCACGGCATACTGTCCGCCGGGCTCCTCTTTGTGCAACTCAACAAGCTTCTTGTCTTCGAGCAAGGCAATCTGCACAGTCTCTTCGCGCGAGGATATAACAAGTTCTTTCTCCAAATTTCAAATAGGTATATTATGGGTTTACAATCAGAGAGCCGATAAAACAAAAACAAATTACAACCATTCCGAATATCGGAGTGGTGTGTAATTTGTTTTAGTCTTTTCAGATTCTAAAGAAACAAGCTCAGGTTTCGAATTGAATCCTTCTTGCTTGCGACCCACCGGATCGCGTCAAGCCTTATTTCTTCTTATGTCTGTTCTTGCGCAGGCGTTTTTTACGCTTGTGCGTAGACATCTTGTGGCGTTTGTGTTTTTTTCCGTTAGGCATAGTTCTATCCTTATTTAATAGTTATTTAACTTTCTTTTTGACATCCTGCATGAAAGTCTTGGCGGGCTTGAAAGCGGGGATGTTGTGGGCCGGAATGATAATGGTGGTGTTCTTGCTGATATTGCGACCGGTCTTCTCGGCACGCTTCTTGACGATGAAGCTGCCAAAGCCACGGAGATAGACGTTCTCGCCCTCGGCGAGGCTCTCCTTGATGACAGTCATGAACTCTTCAACGGTGGCCTGGATGGCAACCTTCTCGATACCGGTTTTCTGAGCTATTTCAGCTACGATTTCTGCCTTGGTCATTTTCTGTATTATTTTTTATTGTTATTAATTGTCTTTCAATTCCAATTGGAGTGCAAAAATAATACTTTTTTTTCAAACGGCGAATATTTTTTTTGTCAACAACATGTTTTTTAACATTTCAAACACTACCAACACTCAAATTTCCAATAATTTACACTCCATAAAATATTTTTCTTTTAACAACCTGCCGCAAGGCCTGCAACGGCTTTGCAAAGGTCGTTTTATGAGCTAATTTTCATTTTCTTATCGTCCTTGCCGAAGAATGCCCAGCAAAGCATCACAGACGCCAGTGTGCAGCAGGCTGTGAGCAGCCACGGCAGCCTGAACGGAGCGTCGAGGTCTATATCTAACACGCCGCGCGACACGAGCCAATAGAGCACCACCACAATGGCGTTGTTAGCGAAGTGCGCAGCGGTGTTGACCACAATGGAGCCACCGTAGACGTAGAGGGCGCCCAGCATCAGTCCCATCGCAAAGCGAGGCATGAAAGAGAAGACTTCGCCATGGAGAATGCTGAACACGACCGCCGTGACCACGATGGCCGCGACGCTGCCGACATTGTATCCATCGGACGAACCGCGTGTGAACCAGCGCTGCAGCAGGTTCTGTATGCCGGCACGGAAGAACAGCTCTTCGCAGACCGCAGGCACCAAGGCCACCACAAGCAGGTTTACCAGCAGCGAGCCCACACTTGTGCCACCCAACATCTCAGCCGTGACGGCTTCGGTCTCGCGCTGTATGGCATGCAGCGACTTGTCGAGCGGGCCGAAGCTCCAGGAGTTGTTCCACACCTCGAGCCAATCGCTGAGCGGCACCAGCAGCACCACGGCCGCCACGCCCACCAGCGCCCGCAGCCACGCTTTGCCGCCGAAATAGGCACGCAGATAGCTGCGCCTGCAGTCGCCGTAATACATACCGACCATAATAAAGACCGGTAGCATGAACATGACCAGCTGCGAGACAGTCTGGGTCACATAAAGGCCTGTGCCGCGACCTGCTTCGATACCAAAAACGGGGACCGCCACAGCAACCAGCATAGAGGCGGCAACAAAAAACGCCAGCGATATGCCGAGAAAGGCAAGCAGCTGGCCACCATGGTGGTTATTGCTTTTCATGTTGGTGACCCCGGCGGGATTCAAACCCACGACTTTCGGAACCGGAATCCGACGTTCTATTCAGCTGAACTACGGGGCCAAAATTCGCATCAAAAACTGCGATAGCGGCTTTTTATTGCGCCGCCGCATCCGTTTTAACTTTTTTTAACACGGACACGCCTGCCGACCAACTGCGGCGCGTAGCGCACAAGCATGAAGGCCGAGAGAAGCAGCGAGAGACCTTCGGCCACGTTGACGGCCCACCAGATGCCGTCGATGCCGAACAGGGCAGGAAGCAGCCAAACGCAGACCATCTCGAATCCGAGAGTGCGCGAGAAGGCTATGACCGCCGAGACCACCCCGTTTTGCAAGCCTGTGAAGAGGGCCGACACGAACATGCTCCAGCCGCAGACCAGGAAGCAGAGCATGTAGATGCGGATGGCGTGTTCGGTGAGTGCCGCAAGCGAGGCGTCGTAGCCCACAAAGAGCCGCGACAGCGGACCGGCGAAGGTCTCGGCCAGACCTGTCATCAGTACCCCCACAACACCGGTGATGACCAGCGACTTGCGCAGCAGCGAGCGCTGTTCGCGCACGTTGCCCGCCCCGAAGTGGTAGCCCACAATAGGCGTGATGCCGATGTTGTAGCCGATGAAGATGGCGGCATAGACGAAGGCTATGTACATCAGCACGCCGTAGGCGGCCACGCCGTCCTGCCCCAGGTAGCGCATGAGCTGCAGGTTGTAGCAGATGCTGACGATGTTCATGGCTATGTTGCCCACATATTCGCTCAGGCCGTTGGTGCAGGCCCGACCGATATAACTCCAAATAGTACGCGTGCGCACGAGATGCAGGCTTCCGCGGTTGCGCGGCGAGGCGAAATACCACACAGGGAAGAGGCCTGCCACTACCTGCGACGCCGCTGTGGCCAGCGCGGCACCGGCCACGCCCATCTCAAGAAGCCACACCAGCAGCGCATCGAGCACGATGTTGGTCACACCCGCGACAACCGCCATCAGGGTGCCCAGCTGCGGACGTTCGGCAGCCATGTAGAACGACTGGAAAGCCATCTGCAGCAGGAATGCCGGCATGCCTATCATGCAGAGGCGCGTGTAGAGCACGCACTCGTACATCATCTCGTCGTCGGCGCCGAGCCACCGCGCCACCAGCGGTGCCCCCAGGGCCAGCAGAGCCGCCAAGGCCACGCCGACCGAAAGGGTGAAGCGCACCAGCATGGTGAACACCCGGTCGGCCTTCTTGGGGTAGCCTTCGCCCTTGAGCTTGGCCGTCAGCGCCGCGCCGCCGCTGCCCACCATCAGGCCTATCGAGCCGACGATCATCATGGCCGGCCACATGAGGTTGATGGCTGCGAAGCCGGTCTTGCCGGCAAAGTTGGAGACGAAGAATCCGTCGACGATGCTGTAGACCGACGTGATGAGCACCATGGCGATGCTGGGCGCCACAGAGCGCAATATGCGGCGGTAGCCGTAGTGGCCAGAGAGTTCAATGTTCATATTCGGTTGCAAAAAAGTGACCGGATACATAAACGGCACTGGCGTCATTTTAGTATGCCCCTATCCAACAAAAGGAGTGTACCGGTAGTGCATATCAACGATACTTCAACGATATATCAACGATATTTCAACGATTGTAATCGTTGAAATATCGTTGATATATCGTTGAAGTATCGTTGATATGCACTACCGG
>JAZNSV010000088.1:0-16348 GCA_045591485.1 Bacteroidales bacterium
TCAACTCCTTGGCTCACAGAACGACATGGCTACGATCCGACTTTTTCAAAATAATAATAGCAGACGCGGCACGCCGCGTCTCTACAGACGAAAAAACAGTAAACCGCAAACTTTTCAAAATAATAATAGCAGACGCGGCACGCCGCGTCTCTACAGACGAAAAAACAGTAAACCGCAAACCTTTCAAAATAATAATAGCAGACGCGGCACGCCGCGTCTCTACAGACTAAACAAACAGTAAACTTTTATGCTAAGAGTTGTCAGAAGGGAACTGAGGCGCATCTGGCTCAAGCCACGCTACACCATCATCATGACGGCGGGAGCGGTGTTTGCCTTTGTCTTCTTCGCCACCATGACGCGCGACGGTCAGCCGCAGGAGCTGCCGGTGGCGGTGGTCGACATGGACGGGTCGTACCTCTCGCGCCGCATCTGCCATGAGCTCGACGCCACGCAGGCGGTGCACGTGCTGACAGTGTGCAACAGCCACACAGAGGCCCGGCGCGCCATGCAGCGCGGCGAGGTGTTTGCCTTCTACGAGATACCGCACGGCACCTACAACGACGTGCTGCAGTTCCGGTCGCCCAAGATAGGGCTCTACACCAACCAGTCGTACCTGCTGGCGGGCTCGCTGGCCTACCGCCAGCTGGTCACCATGGGCAAGCTGGCCACCGGCGCCGTGCAGCGCGAGGTGCTGCGCAAGAAGGGCGTGGACGAGAACCTGATAATGGACCGCCTGCAGCCTGTGGCCCTTGCCACCCACCCCATAGGCAACAGCAAGGGCAATTACCAGGTGTACCTTATGACCACGCTGATTCCCGGAATAATAATATTGATGGCCATGCTGCAGACGGCCTACGTCATCGGTCGCGAACGGCAGGAGCGGACGCTGGCCAACCTGATGCGCAAGGCGGGGGGCAACGCCGTGAAGGCCCTGGCGGGCAAGATGCTGCCCTATACGTTCCACTACACTCTGCTGCTCCTGATAGCCGAAATCGTAATGTACGGCCCGATGCACTTCCCCATGAATGGCAGCTGGCCACTGCTGGCGCTGGTGTCGCTGATGGCCGTGGTGGCCGCGCAGTGTGCCGGGTGCTTCCTCATGGGATGCGTGCCCGACCCGTCGGTGGCCATGAGCCTCACGTCGGCCTACGGCACCCTGGCATTCACCATGTGCGGTTTTTCGTTCCCGGTCGACGCGATGCCCGAACCGATGCAGGCCTTCAGTCTGCTCTTCCCGCTGCGCTACTACTTCCTGGCCATGCGCGACATCACGCTCTTCGGCAACGGGCTGGAGGTGTGCTGGCCGCAGGTGGCCGCGTTGGCCGCATTCCCGCTGCTGCTGCTCGTGGGCGCGGCCATGCTCGACCGGCAGATGTCCAAAAACCGCATTGCAGAAAGGAGGCCGGCATGATGAGAGAGCAAGTTAAAAAGTCAAAAAGTCAAAAAGTCAAAAAGTCGACAAGTCGACAGACCTCGTTGTCTCATGGGCTCGGTGCCGCCCTGCGCGACATCTGGGATGTGCTGGCCGCCGAGGTGAGGCGCGTGTTCTCCGACTCCACCACCCTCGTCATCTTCTTCCTGGCCACGGCGGTGTACCCGCCGCTGTACTATTATATCTACCACCGCGAGGTGCTGCAGGAGATGCCGGTGGCAGTGGTCGACCTCTCGCAGAGCGAGGCTTCGAGGCGCTTTGTGCACAAACTGGACGCCACACCCGAGATGCGCGTGGCTTTCCGCTGCGCCACACTGGCCGAAGGCGAGGCGCTGGTGGACCGCCACGAGGCAAAGGCGCTCTTCGTGTTGCCGGCCGACTACGCCGAGCGCATAGCCAACACCGAGACCGCCACGATCACCTGCTTCTCGGACATCAGCTCGTTCATCTACTACAAGAACGCCCTGCTGGGCGGCAGCGGCGTGATGCTCGACGAGATGCAGAACCTGCAGTTCGAACACCACGAACGCGGCGGACTCGACGCAGAGCAGGCCCACATACAGGTGGAGCCCATCGGCCTCGACGACGTGAAGCTCTACAACCCCTCGGGCGGATACGCCTCGTACTTCATCCCGGCATTGCTCCTGCTGGTGATACACCAGACGCTCTTTTTCGGCATCTGTGTGCTCTGCGGAGACGCCAACGAAAACCGCAAAGCCCTGCGCCTGATACCGCCGCACCTGCGGTCGCGCAGCATACACCGCGTCACAATAGGCCGTCTGCTATGCTTCCTGCTCATCTACATACCCATATCGCTCTTCGACCTGCTGATTATGCCGCGCATCTTCGGCATGCCGCAACTGGGCAGCGCCGCCGACATGATACTCTTCCTGCTGCCGTTTATCCTTGCCACAGCATGCTTTGCAATGGCCTTTGGCAACACCCTGTCGCAGGAGCGCATGAGCACACTGCTCTGCTGCCTTTTCTTCTCAGTGGTGCTGTTCTTCCTGTCCGGACTGGTGTGGCCGCAGCAGAGCATGCCACGCTTCTGGCTCGTGTTCAGCTACCTCTTCCCGTCGACACCGGGCATACAGGGCTTTGTGCGCATCAGCTCGATGGGGGCAACACTGGCCGATGTGCGTGGCGAATATCTGGCGCTCTGGCTGCAGACAGGCCTATGGTTCGCGGCTGCATGCATATCGCTGCGATTGATGAAAAAATTTAAAAAATACTGACAACTCAAAAAAAAGTTGTATCTTTGCCGCATGAAAAGCCAATCGCACATAGAACAGCGCCCCCTGCACCGCTACATGGTGGCGATGAACCGCATACAGCCCTACCGCACCACAAGAGCCCTCTGGCTTGCAGTATGCTCGGCCATCATCCTGTCGATCGTGATGGTGCTGGGCGCCATATCGCCCGAGACACACCGCCTGCAGCCAGTCTTCCACGTCGAATACGTCGTGGTCTGCAACCTTATCCTTTTCGCGCTGCTCTACCTGTTCAACTTCCGAGTGGAAAGAGGAAAGTGGAAAGTGGAAAGTGGAAGTTGGCTGACGCAATCAAGCAATCAAGCAATCAAGCAATCAAGTATGCGCCTCTTCGGCATCGGACTGCTGGGCTCGCTGATAATCACCTTCGCCGCAAGTTTCATCTTCCACCTGCTGGAAGAGGTGATCTACGGCCAGGCTTTCAACCCCGAGACCATCAACATCATCATCAACACCTCGTCGGCTTTCATCGCCTACCTCATCTCTCAACTGCTCTACAACGTCACCGAACACCAGCGCACCCTGGTCGAAAAAGAGCACCTGCAGGCAGAAAACCTTCGCATTCACCACGAGGCTCTGGAGCAGCAGATGTCGCCCCACTACCTCTTCAACTCCCTCAACACCCTCGACGGCCTGATCGGCATCGACGACAACCGCGCCCACTCGTATCTGCGCCAGCTGGCGGCCACCCTGCGCTACACGCTGCAGCAAAGCAGGGACGTGAGCCTGGCCGACGAACTACAGTTCACCCGCTCGTATGTATACCTCATGCAGACGCGCTACGGCGACGCGCTGCGCATCAACATCGACATACCCGACAGCATGCTCACACGACGTGTGCCAGCCATAAGCCTGCAGCTGCTGATAGAAAACGCCATAAAGCACAACGTCATCACACAACGATACCCACTGGAAATCACCGTAAAGACAATTGAGCCACAAAGCGGCAAAGCCACAGAGTCGCAAAGCCAGAATGTGACAGAGTTACAGAGTGACAAAGTTGCTGAGCCGAAGAGTGACAAAGTTGCAGAGTTGCAGAGCCACTCAGCCACTCATCCGCTCAGCCACTCAGCCACTCAGACGCTCTTACTTGAAGTAAGCAACCCACTGCGCCCCAAGACCGACGCCGAAGCATCGAACGGCATCGGACTCGACAACCTCGCCATGCGCTACAAGCTACTGTTCAACAAGGAAATCACCATCATACATGCAGACAGCACATTCACAGTCCAAATGCCACTAATCAGCAAAAATTGAAAGTTTATGGTTTAAAGTGGAAAGTTGTCCGGATGCAGAAGCCGAACTATAAACTATAAACCTTAAACTCTAAACCTTAAATCCATAGATATGACCGACATCATCATCGTAGAAGACGAAGCCATAGCCGCGCAACACCTGCAGCGCATATTGCAAGAGATAATACCCGATGCCAACATCGTCACCGTGCTTCAAAGTATCGAGGAAACGGTCGACTACTTCAAGGCAGCCACCTCGACTCCCAATCTGGTGTTCATGGACTTTCACCTGGCCGACGGACTGGCTACCCATATCTTCGAACATGTATCTATTCCCTGCCCGGTCGTTTTCACCACCGCCTACGACGAGTACGCACTCGACGCTTTCCGCGCAGGCGGTGTCGACTACCTGCTCAAACCTATCGACCACGACGCAGTGCGCCACGCCCTGGAAAAGATTTCAAGGCTGGCAAGCAGAAAGTGGAAAGCGGAAAGTGGAAAGTGGAAAGCGGAAAGTGAAAAGGAAAATGATGAGAGTATTGTCTTTAACTCCTCTAACTCCTTTAACTCCACTAACACAACCAAGCAATCAAGCAATCAAGCAATCACCGACGACGTGATTTCCTCTTTCCAAGCTCCACTCTCCACTCCCAAAAACTACCCCTCGCACTTCCTCATACCCGTGCGCAACAAACTGATACCCGTCGAGGTGCGGCAAATCGCATGTATCTACCTCGAGGACAAGATAACCCGCGCCATACTCTACGACGGACGCCAGCAGATAATAGACAGGCCCCTCGACGCACTGATGGATCAGCTGGACCCCTCGGTCTTCTTCCGCGCCAACCGCCAGTATATCGTGGCCCACCGCGCCATCGACGATATCGCAGTGTGGCCCATATCGAAACTCGCCGTCACGCTCTGCGTGGCCACCCCCGAGCGCATCATCATATCCAAAGCACGAGTCCACGAGTTCAAACAATGGTATACAAAATAAAAGTTGCAGAGCAGCAGAGTGACAAAGTTGCAGAGCCACTCAGCCGCTCAGCCAATTAGGAATCAAAAATTTAGAAGTTAGAAATGATAAACATCGTCATATTCGGCGCCCCCGGCGTCGGCAAAGGCACCCAGGCCAAGCTTCTGGCCGAAAAGTACGACTTTCTCCACATCTCCACCGGAGACCTGCTGCGTCAGGAGGTGGCAATGCAGACCCCTATAGGTCAGCGTGCCCAAGCCATCATGAACCGGGGCGACCTGGTGGGCGACGACATCGTAGTGGCCCTGCTCGACCGCGCCTTGCGACTGCGCTCCACTCATCCAGACCCAGATAGTCAGATAGACCCTTGGGACCGCGAACTGCACGGCGAACCTCACCGTCCGGAAGGATGCATCGTGGACGGTTTCCCCCGCACCGTTCAGCAGGCCCAAACCCTCGACTTCTTGTTCCGGCAACTAAACCGCCGTATCGACCTCGTATTGGCTATCGAAGTGCAACGCGACGAACTGGTACGACGCATACACGAACGTGCTGCCATCAGCGGCCGCGCCGACGACACTGAAGAAATCATCCGCCACCGACTCAACCTCTACGACCAACAGACTCAACCAGTGCTCGACTACTACCGTGTCAGCGGACTGCTCGTCACCGTCGACGGCTCGGGCGAAATACCCGATACCAATGGTCGCCTATGCCGCGTGATTGACGCCAAGATGGACATATAGAGTGCCTCACTTTCCACTTTCCACTTTCCACTTTCCACTTCTCATCTCCCTCTCCCCGAAAAAAGCCGCACTATATATTGCTGGTTGCCGCTGCGCCGCAGGCTTGCGATTATGTCGCGCTGCATCTCGGGCTTGTAGAAGAAGAAGAGGCGCCGCTGGTCGGCCTTGTCGCCGGGAGTGGTGGCCACATAGACAGGCTTCATCGTCGTGGGGTCGATGCCGGTGTAGTACATCTCGGTGCTCAGCGTCATGGGCGTGGGAGTAAAATCCTGTATCTGCTCTAAGCGGTAGCCCATCTTCTTCATTTCCAGCGCCAGCTCCGCCATGTCCTGCAGACGGCAGCCGGGGTGGCTGCTGATGAAGTACGGTATCAGCTGGTACCGCAGCCCCGCCTGCTTGCATATCTCGTCGAAGCGTCGTTTCGTCTCCTTGAAGAGGCTGAACGACGGCTTGCGCATCAAGGCCAGCACCGCGTCCGACGTATGCTCCGGTGCCACCTTCAGGCGCCCGCTGGTGTGATGCAACACCACCTCTCTAAAGTATTCCCACCCGGAATTCCCGGTTCTTCCGGAATTCCCGGACCCTCCGGCGAACAAATCGCACCTGATGCCGCTCCCCACATACAGGTGCTTCACCTTGGGGTGCGCGCTCACCTTGCGCAGCAACGCTATCATCGCGCTGTGGTCGCTGTCCAGGTTCTTGCACATCGTGGGCATTGAGCAGCTGTAGCGGCTGCACTTGCGGCAGAGTTCTTGGTTCTTCCCCTTCATGCGCCACATGTTGGCCGAGGGGCCGCCGAGGTCCGTCAGCACCCCGTGGAACTCCGGGTCCTGTGCAATGAGGTTTACCTCATTGAGGACACTCTCTTCGCTGCGCGAGGCTATCTGCTTGCCTTGGTGGGCGCTGATGGTGCAGAACGAGCAGCCGCCGAAGCAGCCGCGGTGCGTGTTCACGCTCCACCGTATCATCTCGAAGGCCGGTATCGGCCCGCGTTTCTTGTATTTGGGATGCGGCAGACGCATGTACGGCAGGTCGAAGCTGGCGTCGATCTCCTCCGTCGTCATCGGCGGCTCCGGCGGGTTCACCACCACCAAGCGGTCGTCGTGCCGCTGCACCAGCGTCGCGCACTCAATCTTGTTGCTCTCCCGCTCGATGATCTGGTAGTTCTCAGCCTCTGCCCGCTTGCTCCGCTGGCACTCCTCGAAGCTGTGCAATTCAATTTGCCCACTTTCCACTTTCCACTTTCCACTTTCCACTTGAAATGCCACCTGCGGCAGCCCCCTGAGTTCGGCAAGCGTTGCCTCGCTAATCTTTCCACTTTCCACTATCCACTTTCCACTTTCAATCATTCGGGCAATCTTCAGCGTCGTCCTCTCCCCCATCCCGTAGTTCAGCAGGTCCGCCGGCGTGTCAATCAGTATGGAGGGAAACAGCTTGTCGTCCCAGTAGTCGTAGTGCGCCAGCCGCCGCATGGAGGCCTCGATGCCTGCTATGATGACCGGCACATCGGAGTATATCTGTTTCAGTATCCGCGTGTACACGTATGTCGCCCTGTCGGGCCGGAAGCCGAACTGTCCGCCGGGCGTATAGGCGTCGTCGTGGCGCAGCCGCCGGGCGGCCGTGTAGTGATTCACCATGGAGTCCATCGCCCCGCTCGTCACCCCGAAGAACAGCCTCGGCCGTCCGAACTTGCGGAAATCCCTGAGGTCGTCCCTCCAGTTCGGCTGCGGGATGATCGCCACGCGGTACCCCGCCGCCTCCAGCGTCCGCCCGATCACCGCCGTCCCAAACGACGGATGATCCACATAAGCGTCCCCTGTAACCAGCACCACATCCACCTGCTCCCACCCCAACCGCTTCACCTCCTCCAACGTTATCGGCAAAAAATGTCCCATAGTTTTTCAGTTACTCATAGAATTCACATCAGCATGGTCTACTCTTCTGTGCTGTAGTACACCTTGTAATATTTGCCGCGTTCGTCTTCGCCTTGTTCAATGTGGTCGCGGTTACCATCGATGATAATCTGGATTTTCTTGTCAAGGCGAATGATACGCTTATAGCTGCGTTGCTGCTTTTTGAAGGCGTGCTGCGAGATGGTGAAACTGTCGTCGATTTCCGTCGCGTGCTCTTCCTCGTAGCTCTTCTTGTAGCTTTTGAAACTTTCTATCACCTCTGGCTGCTCAATCACCTCGTTGGCAAATTCTTCCATATCGAATGAGTCTTTTTCCTTGAAGAACTGCAGTGAACGGTTCAGCAGGTCTATCTGATCAGCCTTGGGTACCTCGAATTCCTTGGGCAGTTCTTTGGTTATGAACTGCTTGGCCATAGCCATAACATTCTCTGTATTCGCATACTCGTCCTTTCTCTGACGCACATGCAGGAAGTCGTCAATCCAGTATTGCGCATCCACGCCACGATTGGTGTTGTCCACCACAGCGACCATATATCCATTCTCCCGGTCCTTGTTGAAGATAAGGCAACCTTTATCAAGTTTCTTGATATTGATTCCTTGTTCGCTTTCAAGATTGAAATTGCCCCCCTCGCGCAACACCTTTAAAAAAGTGTCCTTGTTCTCCGACTTGAACAGTCCTACGGCATCCACCGTCTCGCCATCCAATAGACAGCCTTTGAAATACACTGTATAGAACTCGCCCCCTTTGATTTTTGGGTGTGTACTCTGTTCATAGAGGTGTTTCGCCAGATTCACTGACTGCTCGTAGAGGTATTCGGGGTTGTCGAAAATCTGAGATGAATATACAAAAACCTCATTTAAAGGTAAGGTGGTCTCATGAAACAATTGAAAATATTCTACAGTCTTAAATTGGGACAAAAAATACTCTTTCAAATATGTTTTTAATGTTTCGGATAATGAGACACTTTTTTTAGATTGTATCAACAAATCATTATCCGATTTGTTTCCAACATAATTGATTGCAAGAGAAACAATCGATGTATGATCAAAATAATGCATTATTTAATTTTTACTTTGTTATACTCACTAATTAAAAAATCAAAAATAGAAGCAGTTAGATATATTGTAATCATGACAAAATCAATCATAAAATAGAAAACGATAGACCTATATAATAATATCCCAGATGCCATCATTAGATAAGAAAAGGGATAGTCTCGGAAATTGGATAATAATTCTATCGGGCAAAAGCGTTGATTAAAAAAAGATTCTGACAGCAACGTACAAGACAATAATAAGATGCAGACTATGGCTAGTATGATTAAATATAAAGATAATACTGTGGTTTTTTTAAAATAATTTTTAAGTCTAATTCCCAATTTGCTCTTATCTTCATTAACAGAGGACTGGTATTTTGAAAAATCAACATTGTTAAACTTGTCGTATAACGCGATAATAAATGTAAAGAAGATACCAACAAAAAGAGATAAACCCGATATGACGTAACCACAAAAATCGATATTGTAGCCATTGTATAAAATAAAGTTTACAGCAATAGAAAATACAAGAATAATCCATTGGGTCTTTGTAAAAAAGGCCTTCGGTTTTTTCTTATTAATACTCTCATCCGTATCTGCTATATCTGCGTATTGGTATAGATGAGCATCTGTTATTAGATCTTTTATGTTTTTAAAATTCATGGATGTCCTGTTTCTTTTTAAATTCTTCTTTTATATCTTTTAATAATTCCAAACAATATGACTGAATTGATTTGAAATTAGGTAAACCTGTTTTTTCATCGGGAACAATGCCGGCATCTTCTAGATATATAGTCGGGCGAATGTTGTTTAATTCTTTTTCTATATCATAGTTTGCTTTACGTTTTTTGCTATCCTCAACGTACGCTTTTGCTTTCCCTTCTTTCAATGGTTTTCCGTCAAACAGTTTATCTCCTATAGCTTTTATTATTTGAGATGTTTTTTTAGTGTTTGGCTGAAGTTTTTCGTCCAGTGGTTTTATTTTTATTTCAACCTCAAATGTTTGACCTTTTATTTGTGTATCGTCGCGTAGAGCACCAGACAATGAAGTCTTTGTAATAAAACTGAACATGCGGATGTTTGTCTCATTCATGTATTTTTCAATTATTTTCTGAGGAACAAAGGATTCGACAACCATATTGTAAAACAATCCATCACAAGAAAAGAATTTGCACACAAAATCCTTGAAGGAGTCTTGTACACTTTCTTCGGTATACGACTGTATAAACAATAGTCCATACTGACTATTTAATGGTGTATACAGTAGAATATAGTATCTATCTAGAACTGCGCTGTTTTCTTCTATGATTTTTTTGTCATTTTTGTTGTCTGTGTCGGCATACTCCCGTCTTATTCCATATTTCCCACCTTCAATCACCCCATCTATGTAAGTATCGTCTTTAGGTAATAATGGAATGTTTCCTGTTTCGTTTACCAAACCTAATACTTTTTTGTGTTTTTGGTCTTTCCTAAAGCTGTCATTCCCAATTTCATTTACGAAGTCCTCATAGTATTTTTTGAACAGCTTCGTGTCAGGAGTGGATGAAGATTCGTGATACTTACCTCTGAACAAATCTCTGAAAGTTTGAACAGAATCATTTTGAGGTTTAAGCCTTAGTGTATACACATTTAACTTTGGGTTATGTGCCATGTTTAGAGTATTTTATATATCAATTAGTTTCTTTTAAAAGTCAAATAGCAAACACGCTTTCGTCTCCGCAGATGTTGCGGATTTTGAGGCGGAGAGGTTGTGTGTCGGTACGGATGGTGCCATCCCAGAAACGGGTGGTTTTCTTGCCGTTTTCGATGACGTAGCCGAGGCGGTCTATTTTGATATCGGTGTCGCTATGCCATGGGGCGTTCTTGTCGGCTGTGGTACTGTCAACGGAAAGCCATTCAATGGTTTCCAAGCCTTCCTCACTGATTAGGATGGGTTTAAACTCTTTCCCTTTGGCGGATGCCTGTGTCTGGCCTTTGATGTTGTATTCATCAATCTTGCGCCTCACACGGTCGCTGTAGAACCTCTCCACATTTACCTGCCATTTGGTGAAGATGCCATCTTGAACTTGGCTCACTGATAACTCTGCATCGTCCTCGACCACCACATTGTCAAGCACCTGCTTTAGGTCGCGCAGTTCTATCTCTGCCATAGACACATCGTTGTTTTCGTGTATGAAGGCTTCTATATCCTGCCGGTCAGTAATGTCGATGTAGTAGACAATTACCTTACGCACATCATCGGGCAAATCGGGCATTGCCTCGTGAATTATTCGATTCATCAGCGGACGGTCGAGCAAGCGAGTGGTGCTATCCATCAGGTTTGGCAGGTAAACTGGCATCATACCGTACTGGCTGTCATGGATGCTACCCTCCCAGAACTTGTCGAGTTTATCCTCATTACGCAAGCCAAGGATAAGGCTGCGCAGTCTCTCCATTGTTTGCACGGGATTGCGGTAGAGAGACACACCATCGCGCACCTCCTTGATGTCAAAGCTGGCACCGAGAGTCTGTAGCCGGTCACGGGTTGTCTGAATGCTATTGATGCCAATGTCGTTGTGGATAAAATGCCGCCCTAGTTTCTGTGCCACAGCAGCAGTCACACCACTGCCACCAAAGAAGTCTGCCACCAACATGCCCTCATCGCTACTGGCTTTAATAATGCGTTCCAATAAGGCTTCGGGTTTTTGTGTGGCATAGTCACTCCATTCTTGTGACATGTTGAAGACACCGGAAATACTCCACACATCAGGACAAGCAACCATACTCCAGTAGCCAAGGTCGTCATGCCCAGATTGAGCATTAGCGGAATCGTCTTTTAATGAAGGCTTAAAGTCATAGTAACGTTTAATCATAAATCGATTGAACATATAGTCATCAGTTTTTTTATAGAAAAGAATAGTGTCATGCTTTTTTGCAAATTCCTTTTTGCCTTTTCCTCCCATGAAATACTGCCAAACAACCTCGTTTACAAAATTGTCCTCGCCAAAAATCTCATCCATAAGGATTTTGACATAATGACCAATATGGTAGTCAAGGTGCACATAGATGCTGGCACGCTCACTCATTACACTTTTGATCGCCATCAAGTTCTCATACATCCAGTTAAGATAACGCTCTTTGTCCCATACGTCGCCATACATCTTTTCCTCAAAGGCTTTCAGCTCCTCTACATCCAATTCGCTTTCCGCTTGCTGTATGACTTCTGCCACCTTGGGGTTGCGGCGCACATACACCTTCTTGGCATAGTCGGCACCCGATGCAAACGGTGGGTCGATATAGACCAAGTCCACTTCAATACCCTGCTCCTTCAGGTAGGCGCATGCCGACAAGCATTCACCCCGCAACAGCATATTTCCATTACTTTCTGCACCTACATGCTCCACCTGCTGCACCTCATACAGCGGCATTCCCCGCTGTATATGCTCCACCACCACATTGTTGTCCCTATAAGAGAGCATCCTCCGCGTCCGCACAAAATTGTCCAGTAACGCCTGCCCCTCAAGGGTATTAGGATAATAAGGTATGTATTTTATTGCCATAGGTCATCGTATATTGAACCTGTTCCAAAATGGAACAAGTTGTTATTATTCTATTGTTTAGGTCCAACTACCGAGGATTCCTCGGTAACTGCTTTTTCATTAAAGAAACTGTTGATGGATTCAAATATTTTCTGTTGCCGTTGCGCAGGTTTGAGCGTGTCTTCAATATACAGGAATTCAAAACGCCGGTAGCCGAACTTTTCATTGTTCTGCTTGATGAATTGGGACTCCATAAAGTGGCGGCGGTCGGCGAACTTGGCGGCAAATCCTTCGCCCTTGGTTTCCACTATAATCACTTTGTGGATGCCACCTTCAGCATTGCGGCTGAGAACAAGAAAGTCGGGCACATACTTGCCTATGCGCACCCAATGCCGACCACTCCGCTTGAAGCAGTCAATCTTGAAGTTGGTGAGTTGGTCGTCGCCATTGTAGTAAACCTCAATATTCTGGTCTTTGATGCAAGCCAAGGCCTGTTCGAGATATTCACGTTCCAACGAGCTGTCGAAACGATAGGGCAGATAATGAAATGTGTGGTTGCGTTCTGGGTGATGCTCTTTGCCTTGCATATAGTCGGGGATTGGCATCCCGGCGGCTTTAAGTGTGTCTATCGCCTTTTGCATCTCGGGTGTGATGGTGTTGGGCTGCTTGTCGTCATCGATAATTTCATGTACAGTCTGCTGGTCTGGATAGTAGCGTTTGTCTCCGACATAAGACTCCACTGGCGAAGTTAGTTTTTCAATCTGGAGCAGACTTGCCTCAGTGGAAATAACTTCTTCCTGGGTTTCAAAGTCGCGCCGAGGCACAAAGGCTTGGCGGATAAGTGACTTGATGCGTTGCTGATTGTATTGCTCATCAGTGAATCGATTACCATCTTTTTCAACGGTGATTTTGGAAAAGATGCTGCGCAAATCTGTATCGTATTTTTTCAACTCTTGTATGGGAAGAGTACCAAAACTCTCTTTAGCGATGGTATGGAGCCAGTCGGTATAGGTAATCCGTTCCCCTGGTTGGGTGTCGATGGCATAGGTGTTAATTACTTTCCCGGACAAGTCTTGCACATTGACAAGTGTGTGATGATTCTTTTCAATGCACTCGGTTTGTAATCTGTTTTTCGTGTCGGGAGTCTCCTCTATCATCAAGGTGTTATAGACAACCTTTAGTTGGTAGAAGTCAATCGGCGGCACTTTTTGCACCTCCATTCGGGAATACCGTTTAATCATCACCGGCTCGGCCTGATGCTTGGCATTGATTTCCTTGACAGAGGTGTTCTGAGTCTTACTGAGTTGGGTGTTCAGCGTGTCGGCGTTGTATTTATTGAGCCAGATTACGGCCTCTTCTGTTTTGCCTCGCTCCACCTGACGCAAACAACGACAACTGGTTTGCAGCACCATGTTCTTTGGACAGTCGCCCTGTTGCGAGAGTATGACTCCAGCCAAGCTGCGGCAATCCCACCCTTCCTTGCCAATCTGCACCAGTAAAACAACTCGAATCTTCGAAAGAGAGGTATCGAGCGCAGCGAAAGCCGATTCTGCACCTTCAGGGGCTGAGTACTGCTTGTTGCCGTCGTGGTACTTCAATACAGCTTCGGCCGGATTGATTCCATAGGATTGCAATACTTCGGACACAAGAGGATAGACCTTCTCTTCAAGTGTTTCAATCTTACCACAATAGATGGCTATTTTGGCGCATAAGCCACCAGCGTAGACTTTGTCTTTAAACCTGTCGAGAAAGTGTGTTAAACCATTGCGGATGATTGTTTCGCTATCGGCATCAGCAGTGCGAATGTCAGGATACTTTAGGAAATTACCTATGCCATCGATCAGCGGATAGTGATATACAACATTGGAAAGGTCAGTATTACTGACGGTGATGGAGTCATTTATCTGAACCTTCTCGGCTTTCTCCAAATAAGGAGTTCCGGAAAAGCCCAACATACAGTTGAAATTATTCCCATCAGCCCATTTGGTTACCACCTGGCGTAGTCTGATTTCGCTATCGGCAGCGTGGTGTACCTCATCAATAAACACAGACATTTGTGGTATCTCACCAATCTTTTTGCGCAATTCATTTGCAACCAAGTCGTCGTAATCAAACAGTTTGGGATCTTTTTTTTCATCCAAACGATCAAGGATCACCTTCTCTGCATTAGTTACTGCCACTAGGCCCATCAAAGATTCTCCTTCGCTGGCAAGGTGCATATTCAGCTTCTGAGCATTGGGATTCTTGATGCGATTGCTCTTTTTGGCACTTTTCTGTTCATCAAGGATTTCGAACTTAATAAGTCCTTTAATATTGCTGGCCGCCGGTTCTGGCAACACCCACGACGGATCAAAATTTTGTATTTTACGAAGAGAAGGTATGATGGATGATTTCAATCCGGAAGGAGCCAAAATCATAAAATTGTGGGCAAAGACAGGATTGCTTGGCTCATTTTGTGCGAAATACAAATCCAAATATATGAATGCAGCCATCAAATAAGTCTTGCCTGCACCCATTGGCAAACTGAAGAGATAGTCTGGATAGTTTACATTGTAAAATATTTGGCGGAAAACTTGTTTGTAATCAATAATGTCAGGTTCTAGTTTGATACACTTGGCAAGTTCTGGGGCTAGTATCTTTCCATTTTTATCTTTTAAGCCTGCATATTCGAGCAGAGCCAACGCTGGAATATTATCTCCAACAGCGTCTCTTTCAGGTCCTGTTAATGCAACCGCTTCTGGAGTAGCAAGAATTCCATTGTAAAATAGCTCCCACAAAGGTTGGTTTTGACAAGCGATCTTTAGAAAGAGGTATGTTTTAATAGCTTCAATCTGAGCATCACGCATCATACCCCTACTTTCAATGTATTCAAGTAGTGATTTGACCGGGCATTGCGTGGTTTGAAGCCAAATATCACGCTTGTTATGTATCAGTTGGTAAAACATTTTTCTCTAAAATATCAATTTGCAAAAATACACAATCTTTCCGAATCGGCAAAATCTATTTTCCATTAGTATTCACGCTGCCGACATATACCGACCGCGACACACGGCGGTTGCTCGCTGCATTTGATTTATTCATTGGTGTTCGCAGGCACACCGAATGTTGCGGGGCTTTTTGTTCTGCCGTCTTTCGGCGGCGGAAGGAGCTGGCGCTACGGCGGGGGCTATTGCAGGAAATAGTATATCGTGTCGGAGGTGCGGCCGCGGGAGTCGACTAAAAAGGCGTAGAGGTGGAGCGGCCGCGGGAAACGGGTGCCGGGGAGTTTGACGGTGAGGGAGCCGGATGAGCGCGAGACTGCTTCGGCGCAAAGACAACGGCGCGAGGCCGGTGAATAGACAAAAAGCAGGAACTCATCGCGTGCGGAGCCGCCGCTGTGCTCGCCGTCGAAACCGACCATCAGCAGGCCGCTGTCGTCGAGGACGGCCTGTGTAATCTCAGCCTTGGCCACCTGGCCCTGGCTGACCACGACGGAGGCGTAGTCGATACCGGCGGCGCAGACGTTCTTGTTGAGGTGCTTGAAAACGCTGAATGTGTTGAGTTGCCGATGGCGAGCCTCGTCGGCAAGGCCGATGCGGTGGGCCTCGGCAAGGGCGGACGAGAGACGCGAGATTTCCGCAAAGGCGTTGCGGTGCGCCTGCTGCAGCGCCGTCTTGGGGTTGCGCACCTTGTCGGGTACCACGCGCACGTATTGCCGTCCGCGTACAGTGTAGAAAATGATGTTGCCGAGCTTTCCGCTCTGGAGGGGTCCTGTGCTTCGTGCCATAATCTGTTTGTTTTTGATTTGTTTTTTATTTGTGTTTATTTGTGTTTTGTCCGTAATCTGTCCGTGTTGCATTCGGCGCATTGCTGTAGCAATTCCGTATCTTCTGCATACCATCTCTATGCATTTATAGAGATGGTATAGAGATGGTATAGAGTTGATATAGGAATGAGTGCTGGTTATGTGGAAGTTACCTGCTACTTATCCATACGCTTTCCGCCGGTTGGCTGCGCTGGGCGCGCGATACCGGTGTGTGTTTACAATGAGATAACTACGAAGCGGTTGTTTTATTGTGTGTAATGACAAAAAGTCGGTGACGTAGATTCAACTATCAAGTGCAACACAGTTGTGCAAAGATAGCAAAAAGATTTGTTTTGGGGAGGAAAAGTTCAAAAGTTTTCTTGGACGGAGATTCAGTTCGGTTTGCACATATAGTATGTAATCGTCTGAGACAGAAG
>JAZNSV010000089.1:0-2585 GCA_045591485.1 Bacteroidales bacterium
CGTGTGCCGACCTTGAACACAGCGACATCGCAAAACTCGAACGCCAGCTCGATGCCATGCTGCACGACAAGAAGAACGAGGAATACCGCGACCAGATATACTTTGCCAAGGGCGAGATGTATCTCGGTGTCAAGGATGCCCAGCGCGCCTGCGACAACTATCGCCTCAGCGTGGCCGCCGCCACCACTAACAGGGCACAGAAGGCCCGCTCCGCTCTGCGCATGGGCGAGGTGCTCTACGACGTATACGAAAACTACGATCTGGCGCAGGTCTACTACGACACCGCCATGCAGCTCATACGGACCGACTATCCCGGCTTTGCCGACATACGCCGCCGCTACGACATGCTGACCGAGCTGGCCGCCTACACCAGGGCCTACACCCATGCCGACAGCCTGCTGGCAGTGGCCGCCATGCCCGAAGCCGAACGTATGGCCCTCATCAGCGCCAAGATAGATACCCTCAAACGGCGTGAGCAGGAAGCCAAAGAGCGCGCACTGCTGGCCGAGATGATGGCCGACAGCAAAGCGCAACGCAACACCCTCAGCGGCGACTGGTACTTCTACAATTCCAACACCGTGCAGAAGGGCAAGGAGACCTTCCGCCAGCGGTGGGGACTGCGAGCCAACGAAGACCTCTGGTTTCTGAGCAACAAGAACATGTTTTCAATGGCGGTGCCCGAACTCGAACCCGAAACCGCTGCCGACAGTGCCGCCACCGACACCAGCGCCGCAGGCACATCGGCCGTGGCCGACAGCGGCAACCCCAACGACCCCCACAGCCCGGCCTACTACCTCAAAGAGCTGCCCACCACGCCGCGCGCACTCGACTCTATCGACTCGCTCACCTCGGCGTCGCTCCTTGGCGCGGGCTACATATTCTATGACGGCATCCACAACACGCCGCGCGCACTGGAGTGCTACCTGCGACTGGCCAAAGACTACACCGCCTACGACGAAATCGTGCAGGCTTTCTACATGCTCTACCGCATCTACGACCGCCAGGGCAACACGCCGCAGGCCAACTACTACCGCGACATGGTGCTCATGGGTTTCCCCGACAGCGACTTTGCCAACCTCATACGCGACAACGAATACTACAAAGAACTGATAGCGCGCGACAAACGTGTCGAGGAAGACTATGCCGAGGTCTACGACCTCTACCAGCGGCGCCGCTATGCGTCGGTGGTCAGTCTGGCCTCGCAGGCCGAAGAGCTCTACCCCGGCAACACCATGCTCCCGCGCTTCCGCTTCTGGAAAGGCATGGCCATGGCCCAGCGCGGCGAGAAAGACGAAGCCATATCCGTGCTCGAAGACATCGTGGCCCATACACCTCGCACCGACAGCATCGTGCCCATAACGATAGTGCAGCTCGAACTGCTCCGCAACGACAGCGCCCTGCTGGCCGCCCGCAGCAGCGAGGACATCACCCCTGCCGACGAACAGCGCGCACGCCGTCAGGAAACACGCCAGGCCATGGTCGACAGCATCGCCGCTGTGGCATCGGGCGAAGAACCCCTGCCGCCCGAAGCCCAGGTGTACCGCTACCGCAAGAACCAGCAGTACTATGTCGTCGTCATCGTCAACGACCGCAACGTCAAAGCCACCGAGGTGCAGTACCGCCTCGCCGACTTCAACTCCGAATACTACACCAACAAGGGCTACCGCGTCAACGCCATGCTCTTCACCGACACCACACAGCTCATCACCATCCACCGCTTCATGTCCGAAGAAGAGGCCATGGGCTACTACCGCCACCTGCAGCAAGAGGAAAGCCCCCTGCGCCGCTATGCCGACGCCGACCACACCGAGTTCATCATCAGCAACCAAAACTACTCCACCTTCTACAACCGCAAGAATATCGAGGCCTACATGGCCTACTTCCGCAAATATCATCTCAAGAAACAATAATCATTAAAAAAACATAAACAGCTATGGCTAAGACAATGGAAATGGAAAGCACCGCCATCAACATCATCACCGATGGCACCCTGGTCAAAGGCGACATCACCGCCACGGGCGACTTCCGCCTCGACGGCACCCTCGAAGGCAACATACAGCTCAACGGCAAACTCGTTGTCGGCGACAGCGGCGTGGTCAACGGCAACGTACTGTGCCAGAACGCCAACATCATCGGCACCGTCAACGGCAACCTCTCGGTCAAGGAACTCCTTTCGCTCCACACCTCGGCCCGCGTCCACGGCGACATACTCATCAACAAACTCAGCATCGAGCCCGGCGCCGTCTTCAGCGGCAAGTGCCGCATGATCGACGAAGTGCGCAACGCCCAGCAGGAGCAGGCCGCCGAAGAACAACCAGCAACTGAAAGTTGAAAGTTGAATGTTGAATGTTGAAAGCTGCCTGGGTGACAATTTATCTTTCCACCTTCAACTTTCAACTTTAATATTCAAGATGACTTCTATAAATTGCCTCGAAGAGGCATCACTCTCAATCTACCTGCCTGCAGGCTTCGAGCACCGCTGAATTAAAACAATCCAGCGAGAAACCCCACACGGAAGTGTGGGGTAAATCAAGCAGATGCTCACCCGCGTCTCGGAGAGACGCTACTAAAAGTGAATTAATAGA
>JAZNSV010000090.1:0-22947 GCA_045591485.1 Bacteroidales bacterium
GCAGCCCCCAAAGGCCGATTCGCTACCGTTTTGGCAGTGCTCCCCTACACCCGTTGTACGATACATGTACGATATATGTACGATACTTGTACGATTGGCAATCGTACAAGTATCGTACATATATCGTACATGTATCGTACAACGGGTGTAGGGGAGCATACTATAACATTGATTTAGTGTGAGTTATGTGTACACAGACAGCCTGCAGAGTGCTAACCGACAGAATGACAACCAATTGCCGTCCGTTTTCGCTGTCAAACCTAATCGCAAGAAAACTATTGATAAAATTCCCCCATCTGCAAAACGCGAACGCATCGCGTGTGCATCCGCAATACCTTTTTCACTAAGGTATTGCAATTGCACCCAGCAGCGCATCTATTGACAGATGTGCAAGTTATGTACTTTTGAATAAAAAAATATCAAAAAAATTTTCCACGTAAAGAAAATGATGTATATTTGCAGTCGAAACATTGAGAGCAAATCCAATGTATCGAGCTGAATAACAAAAACTTGAATATAAATAACTACACAATGAGCAACAACAAATTCCGTACAGAAAGCGACCTCCTCGGGTCAAAAGAAGTACCCGCAGAGGCATTATATGGTGTACAAACCACTCGTGCTATCGAAAACTTCCACATCAGCGGCCAACTGCTCTGCAGCTATCCCAACTTTATCAAAGGTATGGCCATCACCAAGAAGGCTGCCGCAATTGCCAACGTCGAAGTAGGCATGATCACCAAAGAGCAGGGCGATGCCATCGTCTGGGCATGCGACCAGCTGATTGCCGGCAAGTACCATGAGCAGTTCCCGATCGACATGATCCAGGGCGGTGCAGGTACGAGCACCAACATGGCTGCCAACGAGGTCATCGCCAACCTGGCTCTCGAAAAGATGGGCTATCAGCGCGGCGACTACCAGTATTGCTCGCCCAACGACGTGGTCAACGCCAGCCAGAGCACCAACGACGCCTATCCCTGCGCCATCCACATGGCCCTCTGCCTCGAGCACCTCGAGTTCATGCCCCGCCTGGAACAGATGATTGCCGCCCTCGACAAGAAGAGCGTCGAGTTTGCCCACGTCATCAAGATGGGCCGCACCCAGCTGCAGGACGCCGTTCCGATGACTCTCGGCCAGACCTTCGGCGGCTTTGCCGCATCGCTGCGCGGCGAGCTGAAGAACCTGCGCGACACCGCCGACGAGTTCCTCATCGTCAACATGGGCGCCACCGCCATCGGCACCGGCATCTGCTCGAAGCCCGGCTACAGCGAGGCCTGCATCAAGGCCCTGCGCAAAGTCACCGGCTGGAACATCAGCCTGGCCGACAACCTGATCGAGGCCACCAGCGCCACCACCTGCATGATTGCCTACAGCGCCGCCATGAAGCGCCTGGCCATCAAGATCAACAAGATGTGCAACGACCTCCGTCTCCTCAGCAGCGGTCCCCGTTGCGGCCTCAACGAGATCCACCTGCCCGAACGCCAGCCCGGCAGCAGCATCATGCCCGGCAAGGTGAACCCCGTCATACCCGAGGTGATGAACCAGGTGTGCTACAAGGTCATCGGCAACGACGTCTGCATCAGCCTCGCCAGCGACAACGGCCAGCTCGAGCTCAACGTCATGGAGCCCGTCATCGCCTACACCCTTTTCGAGAGCATCCATCTGCTCGAAAACGGTCTCGACACCCTGCGCACCCTCTGCATCGACGGCATCATCGCCAACGAGAAACGCTGCCGCGAACTTGTCGAACACAGTATCGGCATCGTCACCATGCTCAACCCCATCATCGGCTACAAGCAGAGCACCAAGATTGCCAAGGAGGCCAACGAGACCGGCCGCGGCGTCTACGAGCTCGTCCTTGAGCACGGCCTGCTCACCAAAGAGCAGCTCGACGAGATACTGAAACCGGAGAACATGCTTCAACCGGTCGAACTCAATATATCGAAATGAAGACAATAAAGATAAAGAAAGGTCTAGACCTGCCGCTCGGTGGAGACGCCGAGCGGCAGGTCGTTGACGCACGTGCCATAGACCGCTATGCCGTGAAGCCCACCGATGTGGTGGGCTTTGTGCCACGACTGCTTGTGGCTGAAGGCGATACGGTCTGTGCTGGACAACCACTGATGGCCGACAAGGCCGACCCACGCATCACACTGCCGTCGCCAGTCGACGGTGTGGTCAGCGCCATTGTCCGCGGCGAGAAACGCCGCCTGCTCGAGGTAGTGGTGTGTCGGAGTAATCAGACCAATCTGAGTAATCAGAATAATCAGAGCAATCAGAATACTCTGACTCCCGAAGCACCTGTATGGTGGATGCTGCGCGAGCGCCCGTTCGGCACCATAGCCAACCCCGACCACAAGCCCAAGGGCATCTTCGTCAGCATGCGCGACACCAACCCCCTGGCGCCCGACATCGACTTTGCCCTGCGCGGCCGCGAACACGAGTTCGAGGCTGGCCTCGCGGTTCTCGGCCGCCTGGCCGAAGTGCAGGTGGTGCGCGCCGAAGGCCCCCACCCTGCCGGCAATATCGGCACCATCGTGGGCGCGCTGAGCCCCATCAACAAGGGCGAGTGCATCTGGCATGTGGGCGCACAGGATGTGGCCAACATCGGACGCTGGGCCACCTCCGGCGAATACCGCCCCGAGCGCGTGGTAAGCGCCGCCGGCCCCGCAGCCAAAGCACCTAAGCACTACCGCCTCATCTGCGGTGCATGCATAGAGCAGATAAGCGACGTGCAGCTGATGAACCCGCAGTACCCGGTCATCGCCAACGCCACCGGCACACGCATCATCAGCGGCAGCGTGCTCAGCGGCACACAAATAGCCCCTGACGGGTTCCTCGGCATGTACGACCAGCAGATCACCTTTATCGAAGAAGGCAACCAGTACGAGTTCATGGGGTGGCTCATGCCCGGCATCAGCAAGTTCAGCTTCAGCCGCACCTTCCTCAGCGGCATGATGCACGACTTCGTGCCCAAACCTTTCCGCGAGATGATGCCCGCCCTGCATAGTCCTTTCAACACCAACACCCACGGCTCGGTGCGCCCCTTCCTCTTCACAGGCAGCTTCGAACGCGTGTTCCCGCTCGACATCTATCCGCTCCAGCTCATCAAGGCCTGCATCGTGGGCGACATCGAACTGCAGGAACAGCTCGGCATCTACGAGGTAGAGCCCGAGGACTTTGCCCTGTGCGAGTTTATCGACCCCTCCAAAACCGACATCCAACCCATCATCCGCGAGGCTCTTGAAGTCCTCAGAAAGGAGGCTATGGCATGAATATGAAATGGTTATCAGACTGGTTCGAGAAGATCGAGCCCAAGGGCAAATGGGCATGGCTGGGGAGCACCTACGAGGCGTTCCACACCTTCGCCTTCACGCCCAAGACCGTGACCAAGAGCGGCTCGCATATCCGTGATGCTGTGGACATGAAGCGCAGCATTATCATCGTGGTCATCGCGCTGATGCCCGCCCTACTCTTCGGCATGTGGAACATCGGCTACCAGACCGCCATGAGCACCGGCGCCGATTGGCACTGGCTCTACATGTGGTGGTTCGGATTCCTGCGCATGCTGCCGCTGATTGTGGTGAGCTATGCCGTGGGCCTCTTCATCGAGTTTGCCTTTGCGCAGTACCGTCACCATGAGGTGAACGAGGGTTATCTCGCCACAGGCTTGCTGATACCGATGATAGTGCCCGTCACCACGCCGCTGTGGCAGGTGGCGCTGGCCGTAGCCTTCGCCGTCATCATAGGCAAAGAGGTCTTCGGCGGCAGCGGCATGAACTTCCTCAACCCCGCCCTTGTAGCGCGCGCCTTCCTCTTCTTCGCCTACCCCACCCACATGAGCGGCGACAAAGTATGGATTGCCGCCAAGATGTGGGGCAACGACGCCATCGCCGGTGCCACCCCCATGGGCGAGCTGGCCGCCGGCATGCATCCTTCTGCCTCGGCCCTCGACATGCTCATCGGCACCATCCCCGGCTCCACCTGCGAGACCTCCGTCATCGCCATCGCCCTGGGCGCCCTGCTGCTGCTCTTCACGGGCATCGCCAGCTGGCGCATCATGCTCAGCGTGTTCCTCGGCGGCGGCCTAATGGGCCTGCTCTTCAACGCCATAGGCTACAACGAGTACATGCAGCTGCCGTTCTACTACCACTTCCTGATGGGTGGCTTCGCCTTCGGCGCCGTCTTCATGGCCACCGACCCCGTCACCGCCGCACAGACCAACACCGGCAAGTGGATCTACGGCCTTCTGATAGGCGCCTTCGCCGTGCTGCTGCGCGTATGCAACCCCGCCTACCCCGAGGGCATGATGCTCAGCATCCTCTTCATGAACTGCATGGCTCCGCTCATCGACCACTGCGTGGTGGCACAGAATATCAAGCGCCGCGCCAAACGCGCCGCCATTATCGGAAAGGAGGCCCACAATGGCTAAAAAAAACTTCAGCAACACCTATATATTTATCTATTCGGCAGTCCTCGTCGTGGTGGCGGCCCTCATCCTCACCGTGGTGGCCGTCAGCCTCAAGCCCGCGCAGGAGAAAAACCAGCAGGCCGAGACCAAGCAGATGATACTGAAGACTATCGGCATCGAGGCCACCCGCGACAACGCCGATGTGCTCTACGCCCAGCACATCACCGAGGCCGACAACCACTACACCTTCGACGGCGGCATCATCCTGCCCCTGAAAGGCACCGGCCTCTGGGGACCCATCTGGGGCTATCTGGCTCTCGACCAAACCAGCACCGTCGTCGGCGCAGTCTTCGACCACAAGGGCGAGACCCCCGGCCTCGGCGGCGAGATTGCCTCCGACAAGTTCGCCCAGCGCTTCATCGGCAAGAAGATGGACAAAGAAGCCATCCACCTGAAGAAGAACGCCGACAAGAGCAACCCCTACGAGGTTGACGCCATCAGCGGCGGCACCATGACCAGCAACAGCGTCACCGCCATGCTGGCCAAAGCCTATGAAGACTACAAGCAGATTCCGGATAATCCGGATAATCCGGAAACTCCGGAAATCCCAGAAGAAAGAAAGGAGGCTACCGAATGAAGAACTTTGACCTCATAAAACTCCCCTTCAGCAAGGAGAACCCCATCCTGGTACAGGTGCTGGGCGTATGCTCCTGTCTGGCGGTGACGGCGCAGCTGAAGCCCGCCGTGGTGATGGCCCTGAGCGTCACCGTGGTGGTGGTGCTGGCCAACGTCATCATCTCGCTGCTGCGCAACACCATCCCGCCGCGCATCCGCATCATCGTGCAGCTCGTCGTCGTCTCCACCCTCGTGGTGCTGGTGGACCAGGTGCTGAAAGCCTATGTCTACGACGTGAGCAAGCAGCTCTCCGTCTTCGTGGGCCTCATCATCACCAACTGCATCGTCATGGGACGCCTCGAGGCTTTCGCCATGGTGCAGAAACCGTGGGCGAGCTTCCTTGACGGACTTGGCAACGGACTCGGCTACAGCGTCATCCTCATTGTCCTCGGCTTCGTCCGCGAGCTCTTCGGCAGCGGCACCCTCTGGGGCTACCCCGTGATGGAGAAGCTCGGCCTCTACAGCATCGGCTACGAGAACAACGGCCTGATGATCATGCCCCCCATGGCCCTCATCCTCGTCGGCCTCATCATCTGGTGGCACCGCTCGAGAAACAAAGACCTCTGCGAACAATGAACGCCTCTAAACACATACTTTGCCTTCTTCGATCCTTCGGCGATCCTTCGACGATTCTTCGGCGAACACTCATCCTCGTGTACCTCGTGGTGAGCGTATTCGCCGTACAGGCACAAAATGGCGACGAGGCAAAGCGTGTACTACGTCTTTCACGCGAGAAATGCCAGTCCATCCAACAAGGGCATTATGTAATGCAGTTGAGGAAGAAATACATGTCGGAAAAGGATACGATTGCGGAACGCTACACCTGCGACTTCCGTAAGTTGCCCGACGATACCATCTTCGGAAAGGCTTTCAACATGACATTCGAGCCAATGGACGAGGAAGCGAATTGGAAAGGCCACCAGCTCTATACGGGCATCGAGTTAGTATGGATTTACGACACTGCCGCAATCGTCCAGTCGTGCGACCAATGGGCCGACAAGATTATCGCCGGACGGCACAACCGCCAGTTCTACACAGTCTTGACAAACAAAAGCAGTTACCCCCTACTTGACGAGGAGGATCTGACTAACAGCAGCCTCACCTACTCCCTCTCGGAAACGACACTCGACGGCAAACCCTGCCACCTGGTTCATTACCGCAAAACGGACTTCGACCCCGACACTATCTTCGGCATCAACACCCTGCTCTATGAGGTGGGCATTTGGATTGACAAGCGGGACTACCTGCCCATCCAATACACCATACTTTTCATCAACGAGGAGGGACGAGACACTACTACCCAGTTCGAGGAGCGCCGGCTGCTGGAGTTCTCCTCCGAGGTCGACGAGAGCACTCTGACAATGAAGTCCATCCCCGCCAACTTGAAACTGAAAGACTACGAACCTTACAAGGAGCCCGAACCCCTTGCCGAAGGAACGCCGGCACCCGATTGGGCACTACCTACGCTTACGGGTGACACCGTCCGCCTCGCCGACCTGCGGGGCAAAGTGGTGCTGATTGACTTCTTCTACAAGTCGTGTGCCCCCTGCTGCGCCGCATTGCCATTTCTGCAAAGCATCCACGAAAAGTACAAAGACCGAGGTGTCGTGATGCTCGGCATCGACCCCATCGACAACCCCGTGAAGGACGAGATGGCCGACTTCCTCGCCAAGCGCGACATCACCTACACCACACTTTACTCCGACCGCGAACTGCCCAAGACCTACCACGTAGTCGCTTACCCAACGCTCTTCTTCATCAACTGCGACGGCAAGATTGCCAAGTTGCAACGGGGATACCATCAGTCACTCGAAACTGCCATTGAAGATCAACTGCAGAAGATGCTTCAAAATCGATAATTATACACTAACGCATTGACGCACTAACACATTAACGCATTAATAGATTATGGACTACATTAACATATTCATCAAGTCGATCTTCGTCGACAATATGATCTTCGCCTTCTTCCTCGGCATGTGCTCCTACCTTGCCGTCTCCAAGACCGTGAAGACCTCCGCGGGTCTCGGCGTGGCAGTCACCTTCGTGCTGCTCATCACCGTGCCTATCAACTACCTGCTGAACAAGTTCTTCCTCGCTCCCGGAGCCATGACGTGGATCTCCCCGGCGCTGGCCGACGTGGACCTCTCCTTCCTCAGCCTCATCATGTTCATCGCCGTCATCGCCGCCATCGTCCAGATGGTCGAGATGGTCGTGGAGAAGTTCAGCCCCTCGCTCTACAACTCCCTCGGCATCTTCCTCCCCCTCATCGCTGTCAACTGCGCCGTCATGTCCGGCTCCCTCTTCATGCAGGAACGCGGCTACGCCAACATCGGCGAAGCCACCGTCTTCGCACTCGGCAGCGGCCTCGGTTGGCTCCTCGCCATCGTCGCCATCGCCGCCATCCGCGAAAAGCTCCGCTACAGCCACATCCCACCCGCACTCCGCGGCGTCGGCATCACCTTCATCATCACCGGCCTCATGGGCATGGCCTTCATGAGTTTTATGGGATTCAAATTATAGCTGTAAGCTGTGAGTGTTAAGTTTTAAGTGGGCTGACGCGGCCTATGACTTAAAACTTACAGCTTAAAACTTAAAACTAAAAAAATGACACAAACACTTATTATCTCAATCATCCTCATCCTTGTCGTCATCCTGCTCCTCGTGGCGCTCCTCCTCGTGCTCCGCGCCAAGCTCATGCCGCAGGGCAACGTCAAGATAACCATAAATGAAGACCGCGAGCTCACCGTCCCCACCGGCGGCACACTCATCAACACCCTCGGCGAACAGGGCATCCACCTCCCCTCCGCATGCGGCGGCAAAGGCAGCTGCGGCCAGTGCAAGTGCCGCGTCGTCCGCGGCGGCGGCTCCATCCTCCCCACCGAGCTCCCCCACTTCAGCCGCCGTCAGGTGAAGGAAGGCTGGCGACTCGGATGCCAGGTCAAGGTCAAGGAAGACCTCGCCCTTAAACTCCCACAGAGCATCCTCAGCATCAAGGAATACGAGTGCACCGTGGTCTCGAACCGCAACGTGGCCACCTTCATCAAGGAATTCAAGGTGCAGCTGCCTGTCGGCGAGCACATGGACTTCGTCCCCGGCTCCTACGCACAGATCAAGATTCCCGCCTTCCGCATCAACTACAGCGACTTCGACCGCTCCCTCATCGGCGACGAATACCTGCCCGCCTGGGACAAGATGAAGATGTTCGACCTCGTCTGCGTCAACACCGAACCCACCGTCCGCGCCTATTCCATGGCCAACTACCCCGCCGAAGGCGACGTCTTCATGCTGACTGTAAGAATCGCCACCCCACCGCTCACGGCCGACCGCTCCGGATTCCAGAACGTCAATCCGGGCATTGCCTCAAGCTACATATTCTCGCTGAAGCCCGGCGACAAGGTCATCATGTCCGGCCCCTACGGCGAGTTCCGCGTGCGCGGCACCGACGACGGCACCTGGCGCGACGACCCGCAGGGTAACGAGATGATCTGGGTGGGCGGCGGCGCCGGCATGGCTCCACTCCGCGCACAGATCATGCACCTCACCCGCACACTCCACTGCACCAACCGCCCCATGCACTACTTCTACGGCGCACGCGCACTCAACGAGGTGTTCTACCTCGACGACTTCCACCAGCTCGAGCGCGACTTCCCCAACTTCCACTTCCACCTCGCCCTCGACCGCCCAGACCCAGCCGCCGACGCAGCCGGCGTGCCCTACACCCCAGGCTTCATCCACCAGGTCATGTACGACACCTACCTCCGCGACCACCCCGCACCCGAGGACATCGAGTACTACATGTGCGGCCCCGGTCCCATGAGCTCGGCAGTGGTCAAGATGCTCGACAGCCTCGGCGTCCAGCCCGAAAACATCGCCTATGACGACTTCGGCGGCGGCGCCCCGAAGAAGTAACTGAACCACCAAAGCATTAAACAATATTCAGTGGGCGGCCAAATGGTCGCCCCATTGTGGTTGGGTTCATCGAATGCATTACAATTCCTCGACGAAGTCTTTGCTTAGTAGAGTGCACTCTTGCGTGCACAATTATCAATATTGAACCAACCGGACGGACAGGCCGCTACACTGGTCATTGATATCCACGTACACACCGTCCGAACTGATTTCAAGAAGCCATGCCACTTCGTCGACATCAGATGTGGACGACCAGTAGTTGCCTGAGGAACCTACCTGGTACACATTACCACTACAGCCTCGGAAGCCGGCAGCGGGCAGTGTGATGGAATTGCCGTTAGGGCCGATGATTTCATATTCCGTTCCACTCCAAGACCATTCGCAATCGTTGACGAGTTCCTTAAACTGTTCGCGGGAAGGAAGTTTGTGCCCAAAACGGCTTATAGCTTCATCATACGTAAAAAAATCATACTCGACATCGGTGGAACCAACCTCATTTACGGTTTTCCATTTGGTGCCACTTGGCAAACCCAAATCCACATACGTACCAGGTGTTCCACCACCACCCTCTCTCCCATTGTCATTTTTCGTGCAACCGGTTGCCACACCAATCGAAAGTGCTATGAGGCACACAATGTTTAATCTGACTGTTTTTTTCATTAATAATATAGTTTAATTGATTAATAATGTTTGTCAAATACCAATAAGAAAAGGCATGAGGTTATGTGCTCATGTCCGTCTTTCACCAGGCATCGCCAAACGCCTTAACAGGAACGGGGTCTTAGGGTACATCTCTCACGCCTGACGGTATGCAGATAAGCTATAGCATACACATACAAGCGAAAGCATAAATGCCTGTCCTCCTGTTTGAATTTTGGCGAATTCGGTGAAAGGGACCGTATTACAATGCTTTTCTTGCTTACAGCTTTCGCTCTCGAAAGCAAATGCAAAATTACGAATAAAAATCGGACTGGCAAAATTTATTTTTGTCAGTTTCCGAGAAAGTAGTACTTTTGCAGCCGGAAAAAACGCAAGCGGCATACCACAGAAACACGAGTATTCTGCCGGTGGCCGCCATCTGCGAAAACAAACAACCGACAACATACAACACAAACAACAACATGGAACTGAGACTCACATATAGCGAAATCAGCGAACTGATTGAGAAGAAATCCGGACGCGCCCTGCCCGTGATGTACGGCGGCCCGCACACCGTGCGCATCAGCTACGACGTCAACATGCTCTTCCGCAACGCCAGCGTCGGCCTCGACCTCACGGTCGACAGCGTCGAAGGCGGCAACATCTACCTCAGCTACAACGGCGGCGCCGGCATCGACTTCATGGTGCGCCAGGCCCTCAACATGGCCCGCACCCGCCCCGGCGGCGAACTGATAGAGCCGCTGGCCGACAACCGCATACTGCTGGCCCTCGGCCGCGCCCCGCAGGCGGGCTCGCTGCTCGAACACATCGTGCTCGACGACATCTGCTTCGACGAGCAGTACGCCATCGTCCGTTTCCACCCCAAAGCCCTCTGACAGGAGCCGCACCCATCCGCGAAACACACCAACCGCCTGTTGCCCAGCGCAACAGGCGGTTTTTCTTTCATTCTTTAGGTGGGTTCTATAAATCCTTAATTCTCCTGCTCGCCTTCGGCATCGCGAAATCTTTTAAATCTTATAAATTATTCCGCCCTCGGCGGTTACGCGTAGCGCAAAATCTATAGGATTTATAGATTTCTGCCCGCAGGGCAAGGTGACTGTTGATTTTTAGAAGTGGCCCTTATTCGAAAAAGCGATTTTTTCTTTCCCTTGAACACGAGTTCTTTTTTTTAACACGGAAATACATTCATGACAATTCATGGGGACCTCTATAAATACACATTCGAGAGTGCGTCTCTCAGAGACGCCGGGTTGTATTTGCTTGATATACCCCCCACACTTGCAGTGTGGGGTTTCTCGCTGGATTGTTTTAATTCAGCGGTGCTCGAAGCCTGCAGGCAGGTAGATTGAGATTATGCCTCTACGAGGCAATTTATAGATGTTCCTTCATGGCTGATTCGTGGCAATTCATGTTCTAAAAAATTGACAGTTCATGTTTCAAAAAAAGAAGAATTCGTGTCCAGTAAAGGCCTCAAACATCTGCAATTCTGATAATTAGCACTCTTAAAAGCATATAACACACACTACATCAATATCATAGTATGCTCCCATTCTACCGTTGTACGATACATGTACGATATATGTACGATACTTGTACGATTGGCAATCGTACAAGTATCGTACATATATCGTACATGTATCGTACAACGGCAGAAGAAGACCCCTACAGGAGGCCACCTTGAGCCGGCATCGGGCACACCCAAAATGCCGCGCAGGATACATGGCGAAATAATTTTTGCCATATCGTTTTTATTTTGTATTTTTGCCGCCGTTTTGGTCGCCCGAAGAGGGTGCCAAGAGGGAAGCCGGTGAGAGTCCGGCGCAGTCCCGCTGCTGTGAGCTCAAAAGCTGAAGCCCAACACGATACGTCACTATGCGCCGCCATAGACGCATGGGAAGACGGGGCCGAGGAGAGCAAGCCAGAAGACCTGCCAAAACCGATGGAATCAGGACCGCTTTCGAGGAAAAAGCACCCGATCGACCAATCTGCCCATACACTTTCTGTCGGCGAGATTGTCGTTTGTTTGCTTTATTGTCCTCAGAAGCACCCAACATGTGGATAATGATTGTATAAAAGCAAACATACGATGACAAGACTGTTCAAGACACTACTGACGGCGGCATGGCTCACGATTATGCCCACGATGCTTTGCGCCCAGGCCTACGACACCGTGGCCGCGGGCACCAGCAGCGCGCAGCAGCTGCCGTTCTACCTTTTCAACGCCCCCTACGCCCAATGGACGCAGAGCGTCTACACCGCCGACCGGCTGACGGCCCTGCAGGGCAAGACACTGACGGCTTTCACCTACCACACGGCCATCAGCACCTTCACCCCCGCACCGGGCACATGGACCATAAGCCTGGCCATCACGACCAAGAGCGACCTGGAGCTGGGCAAGGACAACACGCCCGGCACACAGGTGTTCAGCGGCACGCCGACCTTCGCCGACGGCAACCTGACGTTCACCTTCGACACACCGTTTGTATACAACGGCGGCAACCTGCTGGTGTACTTCGACCACCCGTCCGGCACCACGACCGAACAGCAAAGCACCACGTTCTGGTCGACGGTGATGTACGAGAACCGCGCCAGCCGCTACGCCTGCAACAACTCGTACAACACCTCGGCCTACAACGGCGAGGGCGCAATCTCGGCCTACCTCCCGACGATATACGTGAGCAGCAGCGACGGCGGCGAGACGACGGACACCTGCACCGTGACGGTGAGTCCCTCGGAGCCTTTCTTCGAGACCTTCGCCGACACCTGGACCGACGGCAAGCCGGGCGCCTGCTGGAGCAACAGCCATATCTCGGGTGCGGGCGTGAGCAAATGGAGCAAGAGCTACCAGGGCCACGACGACGGCAACGGCGCCCAGATGGCCTACGACTTCTATGCCAGCGAAAACCCCGCCAAGGCCAACCTCGTCAGCCCGCGGCTGAGCATTCCGCAAGGCGGGGCCTACAATGTCAGCCTTTGGCTGAAACGCATCAGCAGCAGCACCGTGGGCAGCGAGGCGGGAGTGCGCGTGTTTGTCAACACCACGCCCGACACCGTCGGCGCCACGCTCCTCTTCTTCGCACCGCAGCACATCGGCGTGGCCCCGACCGCAAGCGAAGCGGGCTGGGACTACTACGAAGGCACCATACCCGAAGCCGGCGAGCAATACGTCATAGTGCAGGGTGTGGACCAAGGCCTGCACAACATCTGGATAGACGAGCTGCAGGTGGCCATAGGCACCACGAGCTGCGACAACCCGAGCGAGCTGCAGTGGGACGGCAGCGCCGTCACATGGCAGGCCGGCAACGCCACCGAATGGCAGGTGCGCGACGGCGACACCCTTGCCATTGTGGGCACTCCCAGCTACAGCAACCCGACATGGGCGGCGGCATCGATGCACGACGTATATGTGCGCTCCATCTGCGGCGAGGGCGACACCCTCGAATGGCGCGGCCCCGTCAGCTTCTCGCTGCCGTGCGAGACAATCTACCTTGACGGCACCAATAGCTACAGCGAGAACTTCGACGCCCTGACCACATCGGGCACCCTGCCCGCCTGCTGGCAGACAGCCCACGTCAGCGGCCCCGGCAGCAGCCTGTGGGGCTCGTACAGCGCCGTGAGCGCACACAGCGGCAACCGCCTGATGAACCTGCCCGACATGCATGCCACCACACTGACCGACCTCGTGATGCCGACGGTGAACATCGCCGACTCGGGCAGCTACGAGCTGAGCCTCTGGATATACCGCAGCAACGGCACCAAGCCCAACGAGGGCGTGCGCGCCTGGGCCAGCACCACGACCGACACCACCGGTGGCATACCGCTCTTCCACGCCCGCCGCTGCGCAGGGCAGGAACCGGCGGTAGACACCTTCGGCTGGTACGAATACACCGGCGTCATACCCATGGCCGGCGATGTGCACATCGTGCTGCAGGGCATAAGCGAATACGGCCAGCAGACCTGGATAGACGACGTGAGCATACGCCCCGTGGGCAGTTCCCCCACCCCAACGCCGGTCGACACCACCACGACCGACACCACCAGTGTGGCTGCCGACGCCACCATCTCTGCAAGCGACATACGCTACTGGGTTGGCACCGGCAGCAACGAGGTGATACTGGCCGTCAACTGGACAGACACTGCCCTGGCTTGGGGCTACCGCTTCCAGACCGAAAGCACCACCGTGCAGGAGGTGATGGACAGCCTCTCGGCCGCCGACACGCGCCTGAGCTACAGCGGCACCGGAATGCTCGAAGACATCGTCTTCACCGAAAACGGCACCTCGCATCAGGCACAGCAGGCAGGCTGGTGGATGAGTACCCTCAACGGCAACAGCAACGCCTCGATGGGGCTGGCCACCGAGCTGCATGGCGGCGACCTCTTCAAATGGGGCGACTACGAGGCAGGCACCACCGTAGACCCCGAGACATGGGCCATGGTATTCACCGACACCATCTATCCCGTCGGCGAGCCGACCACCGACACAACCACCGCAACAGACACCACCACAACGACCCTGCTCGACGCCACCATAGCCGCCAGCGACATACGCTACTGGGTGGGCACCGGCAGCAACGAGGTGATACTGGCCGTCAACTGGGTAGACACCGCCCTGGCTTGGGGCTACCGCTTCCAGGCCGAAAGCACCACCGTGCAGGAGGTGATGGACAGCCTCTCGGCCGCCGACCCGCGACTGAGCTACAGCGGCACCGGGATGCTCGAAGACATCGTCTTCACCGAAAACGGCACCTCGCACCAGGCGCAGCAGGCGGGCTGGTGGATGAGCACCCTCAACGGCAACAGCAACGCCTCGATGGGGCTGGCCACCGAGCTGCATGGCGGCGACTTCTTCAAGTGGGGCGACTACGCAGTGGGCACCACCATAGACCCCGAGACATGGGCCATGGTATTCACCGACACCATCTATCCTGTCAGCGAGCCGACCACCGACACCACCGCCATAGGCACCACCGAGGGCGTGCAGCTCAAACTCTGGCCCAACCCGGCCAGCGGCAAAGTGTGCGTGACCGTGGACAGCGATGCCGACGCCGTGCTCTTCGACATGGCCGGTCGCAGCCTGATGGCCGTCGGTCTGCGCCAAGGCCGCAACACGATAGACCTCGGCAGCCTCGAAGACGGCATCTACATGCTCCGCTGCAAAGGCAACGCAGTAAAGATTGTGAAATATTGAACAAACAACAATAAAACAAATCAAACAATGTTAAAAAAACTACTAACAATCATCATGGGCCTCGGCATCGCCTTCGGCGCACAGGCCCAAATCGACCACGACGACATCCTGTATTGGGTGGGCAACGGCGACGCACACGCCATCGTGGCCATCAGTTGGGACGCCGAAGAGGTCGGATTGGCCTGGGGCGTCAACTACGACTCAGAAATGGGACTCACCGTCCACGATGCACTCGACAGCATCAAGCAGTACGACCCCCGTTTCAACTACTCATTCAGCATCTACGGCGGCTATACCGTAATGGGATTCAGCAGCCTGACATTCGACTTCGACGGTGAGGAGGTTGGCATTGCCAACACCGAGACACCCTGCGTGTGGATGGAAGACAACCTGCTGTCAAGTCCGCAGGACGACGAATGGGACTACGAATTCATAGAGAGTGAAGACGGCATCATCCTCATCAGCACCGGATGCTATCAGGACTACAGCAACATCGTGCCGGTAGACCCGCCAACAGACCCTGTCGAGCCTGCAACCGACGCACTGATCGACTTTGCGGACATCCTCTATTGGGTTGGCGAAGGCAACGACAGCGCCGCACTGATAGTCAACTTCGGCATCCCCGACACGGCATTTGCGTGGGGCTACAAATTCAACGGCACGGCCACCGTGCAGCAGATGACAGACGCCATCACCGCCGCCGACCCTCGCTTCTGGGTAGACAGTCTTCCCTCCTACTATCCCGACGGCGACATATTCTTCATCACCGACGAAGGCGACACTCTCAGCCTCTCCGGACGTGACAGCTTGAACCCCTACAACTACTGGGAAGCCAACATCAACGGGCAAGTATCATACTCTGGCGCCGAACAGGTCCTCACCAACGGCGATGTGTTCAAATACGGCGACCAACGTGCGCCGTCACGCGTCTGCTTGAGCGAATACAGCGGATGGTGCCTGCAATCAGCATACACCAAAGTTCCGACTCCGGTCAACGTTCCCACAGCCACCGACACCACGGCTACCGACACCACCGAGGTACTCGCAGATGCCACCGTCGACTTTGCCGACATCACCTGCTGGGCCGGTTCCGGCCCTGACAGCACCGCCCTCATTGTCAGCTTCGCCAATCCTGACACCGCCTTCGCTTGGGGTGTGCTCATCAATAGCCAGACCACGAGCGAAGCCATGCTCAATGCAGTGCTCGCCGTAGACACCAACCTCTCCATCACCGGCCACCCCGACTGGGGCGACGGCCAAATCCGCTACCGTCTCTCTGACGGCACCATCATCAGCCGCACCGGCACCGAATGGATATTCAACATCGACGGCGTCGACGCTTGGGGCGACGACGAGGTATCGGCAGGCAGTGTCTTCAAATTCGGAGACCGCGCCTCCGGCATACTGGTTGGCGACGACGCTTTCCAGCGCGTCTGGACCGCCATTCCCACCATCGTAGACTTCTGCAGCGGCGATACTGCCTCGACCGACACCACCGTCGCGGTGGTCGACGCCAGCATAGCCGCCAGCGACATCCTCTACTGGGTCGGCGAAGGCAGCAACGAGGTGGTCTTCGCCGTCAACTGGGCCGACACCGCTCTGGCTTGGGGCTACCGCTTCGGAGCCGACAGCACCACCGTAGCCGAGGTGATGGACAGCCTCTGCGCCGCCGACTGGCGACTGAGCTACACACCCAGCAGCTGGGGCCTCGACAACATCGTCTTCTTCGACAGCATAGACAGCATCGCCAACCCCACTGGCGGCAACTGGATGAGCACCCTCAACGGCAACAGCGCCGCCTCTGTGGGCATGGGCACCGTGCTGCACAATGGCGACTTCTTCAAATGGGGCGACTACCTTATCGGAACACTCACCGACCCCGTGAACTTCATCATGGTATTCACCGACAGCATCTATGCCGTCAGCATTCCCACCGCTCACTCCACCGACACCACCACGACCGACACCACCGGCACCGAGCCTGAGCACGGCCCCTTCTGCGGCGCCGTAGGCACCGAGGGCTGCAACGCCATCGCACAGGACAGCAGCGCCATCGTGGCCTGGGCCACAGGCGTGGAGCTGACCCGCGGCCCACAGATGATAAGCAATCCCAACAGCCCGATGGCCAGCTTCGGCTCCGAAAGCAACGCCATCGGCCAAGCCACCGCCAGCAACACCATGGCTGCCGTAAGCCTCGGCGACGGCGGCTCGGCCCTGATCACCTTCGAACATCCCATCTGCAACGGCGAGGGCCCCGACTTTGCCGTCTTCGAGAACAGCTTCGGCGACTCTTTCCTCGAACTGGCGTTTGTAGAGGTCAGCACAGATGGCGAGCGCTTCGTCCGCTTCCCCGCCACCTCGCTCACCCAGACCCAAACCCAGACCGGCGAAAGCGGCAGCACAGACCCGACCAAAATCAACAACCTGGCCGGTAAGTTCCGCATCGGCTACGGCACACCGTTCGACCTTGCCGAGCTGGCCGACAGCACCGGCATCGACATCGACAGCATCGTGTATGTGCGCCTCGTCGACGTGGTAGGCAGCATCGACCCGCAGTATGCATCCTACGACGCCTTCGGCCACATTGTCAACGACCCCTGGCCCACCAACTTCGCCTCGTGCGGCTTCGACCTGACCGGCGTGGCCGTGATGTACGAGCGCGAGGATGTAGTACCCGTTGCCGTGGACGCCACCATTGCCGCCAGCGACATCCGCTACTGGATCGGCGAAGGCAGCAACGAGGTGATTCTGGCCGTCAACTGGGTCGACACCGCCCTGGCATGGGGCTACCGCTTCGCTGGCGAAAGCACCACCGTACAAGAAGTGATGGATGCCATAGCAGCCGCCGACTCACGCTTCAGCTATAGCGGCGAAGGCTGGCTCGACGACATCGTCTTCGCCGAGAACGGCACCTCGCACCAGGCACAGCAGGCTGGCTGGTGGATGAGCACCCTCAACGGCAGCAGCGCAGCTTCCGAGGGTATGACCACCATCCTGCATAACGGCGACCTCTTCAAGTGGGGTGATTATGCCGCAGGCACCACCATCGACACCGTCACCTACGCCATGGTCTTCACCGACGAAATCTATCCCGCCAGCAATCCCAACGCAGGCATCGATGCCAGCGAAGACGCTGTGCTCGGGCTCTACCCGAACCCCGCCACCAGCATTGTCAACGTCATCGCCAAGGCCGAGACCGAAGCCATCCTCTTCGACATGGCTGGCCGCAGCGTGATGAGCGTCACACTCCGCGAGGGCCGCAACACCCTCGACCTCTCAAGCCTCCAGAACGGCATCTACATGCTCCTCACTGCTGGCCATGTGGAGAAAATCGTCAAGAAATAATTGTTGTTTTAGTTAACATGCGGCGCCGCACTTCCGCAATGGAAGTGCCGCGTTTTTTTTTGCATAAAAAAAAGTGTCGGGCCATGCGGTCCGACACCTTTTCGTAATTTCTTTTTGCACAATCAGAGCGACACACCGCCGTCGACGCAAATCACCTGGCCGGTGATATACTCCGACAGGTCGGATGCCAAGAAGAGCGATGTACGGGCAATGTCGAGGTCGGTGCCGCCGCGACGCAGCGGAATCTCAGCCAGCCACTTGTCGTGGGCTTCCTTGGGCATGGCCTGTGTCATGGCCGACTCGATGAGGCCGGGGGCGATGGCATTGCAACGGATGCCGCGCGAACCGATTTCCTTGGCCAGGCTCTTGGTGAAGCCGATGATACCGGCCTTCGAAGCCGAGTAGTTGCACTGGCCGGCGTTGCCGTTGACACCCACCACCGAGGCGGTGTTGATGATGGAGCCCGAACGCTGCTTGAGCATCATCGGGGTGAAGGCCTTGCAGTAGTTGAACACCGAGCGCAGGTTGACTTCGAGCACCATGTCCCAATCCTTGACCGACATGCGGAGCAGGAGGTTGTCGCGTGTGATACCGGCGTTGTTGACGAGGGCGTCGAGGCGACCGAAATCCTTCTGCACCTGCTCAGCCACAGCCATGGTCTGGTCGTAGTCGGCCGCATTGCTGGCGATAAAGGTGCTCTTGGGGTTCTTCTGCTGAAGCTCGGCCAACAGCTCGCGGCTGGCGTCGTTCTCCTGCAGGTCGGTGAAAATCACGATGGCACCGTGTTCGGCGAAAAGCTGGGCGGTGCGTTTGCCGATGCCGCGCGAGGCACCGGTCACAAGGGCTATCTTATTCTCTAAAAGTTTCATTATGATCTATTTATTATCTATTAAAGCAAATGTCAGTTCTCCTTGGCAGCAGACCTTGCCATCCACGTAGGCCTTGGCATCGACAAAGAAAATCATGCCGCGACGGTTGGTGATGTGGGCACGGAGCTCCATGGTGTCGCCAGGCTTCACGGGCTGGCGGAAGCGGACGTTGTTGATGCCGCTGTAAAGCGGCGTGCGGCCAATCAGCTCGTCGCGCACCAAGATGCACGATGCCTGGGCCATGATTTCACACTGGATGACGCCGGGCACCACGGGGTTGCCGGGGAAATGGCCCTGCAGAAAGAATTCGTCGCCACGCACATGGTAGTGTGCGATAGCCTCGTTGCCTTCCATCACCACATCGTCGATGAGAAGCATCGGCTCGCGGTGAGGCAGGAATGTCTTGATTTCGTCTCTGTTCATATCTATGTGTTATTGAAACGTTCCATTTATATTCAGGCTTTGCGGAGCGCCACGCTGGCGTTGTTGCCGCCGAAGCCGAAGGTGTTGCTCAGGGCGATGTCGGCCTGCCACTGGCGGGCGGTGTGCGGCGTGTAGTCGAGGTCGCACTCGGGGTCGGGCTGGTCGAGGTGGATGGTCGGCGGGATGATGCCGTTCTTCAGAGCCAAAGCGCTGATGATGAGTTCGACAGCACCGGTGGCGCCGAGCATGTGGCCATGCATCGACTTGGTGCTGCTGATGACGGCGCGGCGTGCATCTTCTTCGCCGAGGGCGGTCTTGATGGCCTTGGTCTCGCCCTTGTCGTTGAGGGGCGTGCCGGTGCCGTGGGCGTTGATGTAGAGGTGCTCGCCCTGCTTGTAGCCGGCCTCTTCGAGGGCCAGACGCATGGCCTCGGCGGCGCCGCGTCCCTCGGGGTGGGGAGCGGTGTAGTGGTGGGCGTCGCAGGTGTTGCCGTAGCCGCACACCTCGGCATATATCTTGGCACCGCGGCGCTTGGCCAATTCCTCGCTTTCGAGGACAAGAATGCCCGAACCCTCGCCGAGCACAAAGCCGCGACGGCGGGCATCGAACGGCAGCGACGCTGCCATGGGATCCTCTGAAGTGGTGAGGGCCTTCATATTGTTGAATCCGCCGACGGCCATCTCGCAGATGGCAGCCTCGGCGCCGCCGGTGATAACGGCGTCGGCACGTCCCTCATGGATGAGGCGGTAGGCCTCGCCCACCGAGTGGGTACCCGTGGCGCAGGCCGTCACAACGGGAATGTTGGGACCCTGGGCGTTGTAGGTAATAGCCACATTGCCACCGGCAATGTTGCCAATCATCTCGGGAATGAAGAGCGGCGAAATGCGGCGCAGACCGTACTGCATCTTGTTGGCGTGCTCGCGCTCGAAGGTCTTGATGCCGCCGATGCCGCTGCCTATGGCGGTGCCGAAACGGCGCGGGTCGACATCCTCGCCGACCTTCAGGCCGCTGTCTTGCATGGCCTGTGCGGCTGCCGCGAGGGCATAGAGAGCGAAGGTGTCGTTGTGGCGGATCATCGTCTTGTCGATGCCATAGTCTTCGGGATGGAAGTCCTTGACCTCGGCGGCGATTTTCACCGGCAGGTTCTCACGGTCGATCTGGGTGATGTAGCCGATGCCGCACACACCGTTGATGACGTTGTTCCACAGCGTCTCGATATTGTTTCCAAGTGGGGTTATACAGCCCACGCCTGTTATGACTACTTTGTTCATTGCTCTATATATAATATGTTATTCATTATTATTTAATAGCGTACAACAGCGGCACTGGTGACAAATCCGGCACCGAAGCCGTTGAACACCATCAGGTCGCCACGCTTGATGACCCCCTCGCGGATTTTCTCGTCGAGCAGCACGGGGATGCTGGCCGACGAAGTGTTGCCGGTACGGGCAATATTGGAGTGGAACCTCTCTTGTGGAAGGTCGAAATTCTGCTTGATGGCGTCGATGATGCGCTGGTTGGCCTGATGCAGCAGGAAGTGGTCAATATCCTCAAGCTGCAGGCCCGCCTTGGCAACAACATCTTTGATGTCGCGCTGGGCCGAGGTGACAGCCATGCGGAACACTTCGCGGCCTTTGAGCTGCATGGCCATGTGGGTGTCTATGCCCTCGCCGGTCTCGAAAGGCGTGGGTTCGCAGGGCAGACGGTAGTAGATGACGTCGGGCATCGGCGTCGAGGTCAGTTTGCTGGACAAATAGCCATCACCCTTGCCGAGCACCATGGCGCCGGCAGCATCGCCAAAGAGCACGCAGGTCTCGCGCTGCGTCCAGTCGACCATGCGGGTCACCTCTTCGGCACAAATGAAGAGTATTTTGCTGGCACGGCCAGTCTGCAGGAAAGCGTCGCAGATGTCAAGACCGTAGACAAATCCTGCACAGGCAGAGTTGAGGTCCATTGTCGGACAGTTGGGACCCTTGATGCCAAGGGCACCCTGAACGAGGCTCGCCAGCGAGGGAGTGACGTAAACATTGCAGACATTGTGGCAGATGATAAAATCGATATCGTCCGGCACAAGACCGGCGGCATCGATGGCACGCTGGCCGGCTAAAGCGGCCAAATCTTCAAAACGCTCGGTGGTCACGATCTGTCGCGATTTGATGCCGGTGCGGGTGGTAATCCACTCGTCGCTTGTGTCGAGAAACTCAGACAGCATATCGTTTGTGACAGTGTGTTTCGGTAAAGCGCTTCCAGTTCCAAGAATTTTCATTTTATCAAGTGTTAGGGACAGGTATGTGCTTGCCTGTACGTGTTATTTTTCTTAAATTATATTAAAAATTCGGCTGCAAAGAAACAACATATTTGCAAAAGAAAAAAGTTAAATTTGGCGAAAGAAACAATATTTTGGGTAAAGAGCCGTTATTTTGGGTAAAATAACATTATTTTGGGCATAAATAAGCCAAAGCATAACTTCACACAACAATGAACAAGACGAACATAGCAAAATATTTCACCCAGAAAACAGCCGTGGCATACTTTCTGGCACTATGCACATTCTTCGACATTCTGCTCGTAGTGTTTGCTCAACCGACCCAGATACTGCGCTACACATCGCAGGCATCGAACCTTAACCCACTGATACAGGTATCGATAGCCATCTTCAGCGGCCTCGTGGTGGTGGCCGTCAGCCGTGTGATACTGGCCATGCGCAAGCCAGAGAAGACCCCTCTGCCTACATGTTTGATATGGCTCTCGACAGAACTAATTGCCTGTGTTGCAACCATGTCGCTCACAACATGGCTGGTCAGCGGCGGCGGGCACCTGGTGCTTGCTCCGCTGGCAGGCGATTTCACACTCGGCACCATAGCCGTAGAGCTACTGCCCTACGTCATATCGTTTCTCCTGTTCCTGCTGCACGAGAGCCAGGTCGAGGTGGAACGCCTGCGCGCCATGCTGCCGCAAGAAGGTATGGACGAGCACTTTGCACCCGACGCACCGATCAACTTCTACGAAAAAGGCGGCCGTCTGGCTTTTGCCACCCTGCGCAGCAACGTGCTCTACATCGAAGCCGCCAACAACTACACCAACATACACTACCTCAACGAAGGCAAAGAAGACACCTTCATACTGCACAACACCCTCAAGGAACTGGAGACAGCCCATGAAGGCAGCAGCCTGGTGCGCTGCCACCGCGGGTATATGGTCAACCTGGCCAACGTGAAGCTGATGCGCAAAGAAGGGCAAGGCATGACCATCGAACTCCTTGGCACACAGAAGGAGATACCCGTCACCAAAACCTACGCCAAAAGCTTCAGCCACCGCCTTCAGGAAGCAGGCGTATAAACATTACCCCAACCAAACCGATTTAACACATCCTGCAGCCACCCTGCAGGCATCCGGTAGTGCATATCAACGATACATCAACGATATATCAACGATATTTCAACGATCGTAATCGTTGAAATATC
>JAZNSV010000091.1:0-4329 GCA_045591485.1 Bacteroidales bacterium
TAGGGGAGCACTGCCAAAACGGTAGCGAATCGGCCTTTGGGGGCTGCATCGAAAAGCCATGGGGTGCGATGATGTGCGCTGCCGGTGCGATATGGGTTTGGGGTCGGCAGTTGGGTGGATGTGGATAAAAAAGTGGAAAAAAAGCGATTAAATACTTGACAATATGTTTTTTTTTCGTACATTTGCATTTTCTCTCAATGATGTGAGAGGAGTTTAATTATTTGACAATTAGAAAAATAGTATAGAAATGAGAAAACTCGCTGTTGTCGCTTTCGGGGGCAATGCACTGCTCCGCAGCGGCCAGAAAGGCACCTACGAGGAACAGATAGAGAATGTGGAGCGCACGTGCGAAAGTCTTTGCGCCCTGCTGAAACGGAACTACAATGTGGTGATCGGCCACGGCAACGGTCCGCAGGTGGGCAACGTGATGTTGCAGCACGAGGCGGGCAAGCAGGTCGGCGTGCAGGCCATGCCGATGGATTTCTGCGTGGCCGAGACTCAGGGCTCGATAGCCTACCTGATTGAGATGGGACTGCGCAATGTGATGGCGCGCAACGATATACAGCGCGATGTGGTGACGCTGGTGACGCAGGTGGCTGTGAATGCACTTGACCCGATGTTCCAGAATCCGACCAAGCCTGTGGGGCCCTACTACACCAAGGAGCAGGCCGACCAGATGGCTGCCGAGACGGGCGCCAAGTACAAGGAAGACCCGAAGGGCAACGGCTGGCGCAAGGTGGTGGCAAGTCCGAAGCCTGTGCGCATCAACAATATAAAGATTGTGAAGCAGCTGGCCACGGCTGGCCACATTGTGGTCACCGTCGGCGGCGGCGGCATACCCGTGGTTGAGGAGAGCGACAATGTGCGCGGCGTGGAGGCTGTGATCGACAAGGACCTGGCCAGCGCCCTGTGTGCGGTGGAGATTGGTGCCGACGAGTTCTACATCCTCACCGATGTGCCTAAGGTGTATATCAACTTCCGCAAGGAGAACGAGCAGGCGCTGGACACCATCACCGTGGCCCAGGCCAAGAAGTACCTCGAAGAGGGCCAGTTTGCCGAAGGCAGCATGGCTCCGAAGGTGCGCGCTGCCATCATGTTTGTGGAGCACGGCGGCAAGGAGTGCATCATCACCGAAGCCGGCCAGCTCGACAACCCCAACTGCGGCACGAGGATTGTGCGTTGAGAGGAATCAGAATACTCAGAATACTCAGAATAATCTGAATAATCAGATTACTCGGAATACTCAGATTACTCGGAATAATCCGATAAACAAGAAAGTTATAAACAACATAAAAATTAATAAACATGGCTTACAATTTAAGAAATCGCAATTTCCTGAAGATCCTCGACTTCAGCCCGAAAGAACTGAACTATCTGCTCGACCTGGCCCGCGACCTGAAGCGCGCCAAGTATGCCGGCACCGAGCAGCCGCGCATGAAGGGCAAGAACATCGCCCTCATCTTCGAGAAGACCTCGACCCGCACCCGCTGCGCCTTCGAGGTGGCCGCCCACGACCAGGGTGCCCACGTGACCTATCTGGGTCCCACCGGCAGCCAGATCGGCATCAAGGAGAGCATGAAGGACACCGCCCGCGTGCTGGGTCGCATGTTCGACGGCATCGAGTACCGTGGCTTCGACCAGGCCACCGTCGAGGAGCTGGCCGCCTACGCCGGCGTTCCCGTGTGGAACGGTCTGACCGCTGAGGCTCACCCCACCCAGATCCTTGCCGACTTCCTCACCATCCAGGAGCACACCGACAAGCCCCTCAACCAGGTGAAGTTTGCCTATATCGGCGATGCCCGCTACAACATGGGCAACAGCCTGATGGTTGGCGGCGTGAAGATGGGTATGGACATCCGCATCATCGCCCCCAAAAAGCTTCAGCCTTCGAAGGAACTGGTCAAGAAGTGCCAGGAGATAGCCAAAGAGACCGGCGCCAAGCTGACCGTCACCGACGACGTGGAGAAGGGCGTGAAGGGTCTCGACTTCATCTACACCGACATCTGGGTGTCGATGGGCGAACCCGACAGCGTGTGGAAAGAGCGCATCAAGATGCTGATGCCCTACCAGGTGAACGCTGCCCTGATGAAAAAGACCGGCAACCCCAAGTGCAAGTTCATGCACTGCCTGCCCGCCTACCACAACCTTGAGACCAAGGCTGGCCGCGACGTGAACGAGAAGTTCGGTCTGGACGGCATCGAGGTGACCGAGGATGTGTTCGAGAGCGAGAACAGCATCGTCTTCGACGAGGCCGAGAACCGCATGCACACCATCAAGGCCGTCATGGTTGCCACGCTGGGCGACTGATGCTGATTGAGTAAATGCGTTAATGTGTTAATGTGTTAGTGCTGGCGCACCAATCATTAGCACATTAACGTTTTTACATATTAACGCACTAACAAAATAACGCACTAACGCATTAACTATGTGGTTTACTAACTTACTTACCAGTGGGGGTGTCGGCACGACGGTGCTGATGCTTTCCGTCTCTATCTTTGCCGGCTTGCTGCTTGGCAAGTTCAAGATCAAGGGTGTCACCCTCGGCATCACATGGGTTCTCTTTGTGGGCATCCTCATCAGCGCTCTCGGCGTGCAGTGCAACGGCGAGATGCTGCACATCATCAAGGAGTTCGGCCTCATCCTCTTTGTCACGGCTGTCGGCTTGCAGGTGGGTCCCGGATTTTTCAAGAGCTTCAAGAAGGGCGGCCTGGCCATGAACGGCATGGCGCTTGTCAATGTGGCCCTCGGCGTGCTCATCACCTACATCATAGCCAAGACGGCAGGGCAGAGCCTGACCGACATGGCGGGTGTGTACACCGGTGCCGTCACCAACACGCCCGGCCTCTCGGCTGCGCAGCAGACGGTGCGCGACCTGGGCATGGGCGACGCCGCCGACCAGCTGGCGGCAGGCTACGCGGTGGCCTATCCGCTGGCCGTGGTGGGCATGATAGCGGTGTGCCTGCTGCTTCGCCCGCTGTGCCGCATCGACCTGAAGCGTGAGCCCGTGGCCGACGACACGACCGTGGAGCCTGCCGAGAAGAAGGCCACCCCCGTGTCGCAGCGCCATAAGGTCAACCTCATTCCCATCTTCGTCATCATCGCCCTCGGCATCGTGGTGGGTTCCATCCCCATACCTGTCGGCATGTCGGCCCCGGTGAAGCTCGGCTTGGCCGGAGGTCCGCTCGTGGTGAGCCTTGTGGGTGCCTGGCTGGGTGTGAAGAAGGGGTGGTTCACCACCGAATTCACCGAAAGCCACGGTGTGTGGATGCTGCGCGAGGTGGGCATCGCCCTCTTCCTCGCAGGTGTGGGCCTCAGTGCCGGCGGCAGCTTCCTGGCCACCATCCAGGCCGGCGGCTATATGTGGGTGCTCTATGGCGTAATCATCACCATGGTGCCCCCGCTGCTGGTGGGTCTCTTCGGCCGCCTGGTGCTGAAGATGAACTACTACACGCTGATGGGCTTCATCGGCGGCAGCCACACCGACCCGCCGACGCTGGCTTTTGCCAACAACATGGCCCCCGAGGGCTGCAAGCTGCCCAATACAGGATATGCCACGGTATACCCGCTGACGATGTTCCTGCGTATCTTCACGGCTCAGCTGCTTGTCCTGATGGCATAAGCATTAGAGTGGAAAGTTGAAAGTGGAAAGTGGGTGTGCGTCGCATGCGTCAGCCAATCTTTCCACTTTCCACTTTTTCCGGCTGTCGACAGTGGCCGCACATAAACTTATCAATTATTTAACCGTTTCGTAATCGGAATGTAACAATTGTGTGGTATTTTTTGCAGTCGGGAAAAACGAAAATGAAATTATAACAACCTACAAGTCACCATGAAGAAAACTCTTCTGACAGCAACACTTCTCCTCGCTGCCTTCGCCGCTTCGGCGCAAGACACTGCCACCGTGCGCAAAGCCGAAAAAGTGACAATCAAACCATATGGCTTTGTCCGCAACTACCTGAACGTCGACTCGCGTCGCATGATAACCGTCTGCGGTGGCGAATATATGATGATTCCCTACGATGAGGACTGGAACCTCACCGAAGCCCAAGCCCAGACCTACAACGCTGCCGACGAGCGTTTCGACCGCAATGCCGTTCCCGAGGCCCACTTCCTGGCTCTCAGCACCCGCTTCGGCCTGGCCCTCGATGGGGCACACTTCGCGGGCTTCGACCTCAGCGGCAAGGTGGAAGGCGACTTTGCCGGTTTCGGCAGCAGCAACACTGTGCTGCGCCTGCGCCTGGCATACATTGCCTTTAACCGCAAGAACACCTTCGGCCAGCACGAACTCGTAGTCGGACAGGACTGGCACCCCCTCAGCGGCAGCATTAT
>JAZNSV010000092.1:0-25958 GCA_045591485.1 Bacteroidales bacterium
CAATCGTACAAGTATCGTTCATGTATCGTACATGTATCGTACAACGGGTGAAGGGGGTATATAATATGACCTTGGTTTAATGAATGCTATGCCCATAGGTCCGCCAATGTAGAAATCCAGACGCGGCACGCCGCGTCTCTACAGGCGCGAAATCATTAAACAGCCGCGTTAGCGGCGACACATGGTTAGCAGTGGGCGCAAGCCCACGGAAGCACGTCACACACCCCTTTATCCGAGCCGCGTTAGCGGCGGCACCCCGTCAGGGGTGCAAGAACTTAGGGGGGGGCATCGCCCCCGAAACAGACGAATAATTTATTATTACGCCCCGGAGGGACATAAGATTTTGTTTCTTATGTCCCTCCGGGGCGTATGTATTTTGGTGTGCCCCGACGAACGGGGGCGATGCCCCCGCCTAAGTTCTTTGTCCCCCTCCGGGGGAATATTTACGGGCCATCCCCGAATCAGCCGTGTTAGCGGCGGCACTCTCCCACATTTTTGTGCCGCCCCCAAGGGGTCTATATCCGCGCCCGAGGGAAATGCAGACGCGGCACGCCGCGTCTCTACAGGCGCCCACTACCAACTAATTTTTCCACTTTCAACTTTTTTTGTATCTTTGCAGTTGCTATGATTGATAAACTTGAAGCTATATATGCTCGATATCAGGAGATTGAGCAGCAGATGAACGATCCGCAGGTGACTGCGGACATGAAGCGCTATGTGAAGCTGAGCAAGGACTACAAAGACTTGCAGCCCGTGGTGCGTGCCTATCACGAATACAAGGCCTTGCTGGCCACCATCGACGAATGTCGCGAGCTGCTCGAGACCGAGAAGGACGCCGAGCTGCGCGAGATGGCCAAAGAGGAGCTTTCGACGGCCACCGAACGCCGCGAAAAGATGGAAGATGAGATCCGCATACTGCTTATACCCGCCGACCCACAGGATTCGAAGAACGCCGTTGTGGAGATACGCGGCGGCACAGGCGGCGACGAGGCTTGCATCTTTGCCGGTGACCTCTTCCGTATGTACACCCGCTTCTGTGAGAAAAAGCACTGGAAGATTGATGTCAACGACTTCAACGAAGGCACTTCGGGCGGCTACAAGGACATCTCGTTCACAGTGAGCGGCGACGGCGTCTATGGTCTGCTGAAGTACGAAAGCGGAGTGCACCGCGTGCAGCGCGTGCCTGCCACCGAGACCCAGGGACGCATACACACATCAGCTGCGGGCGTCGTGGTGCTGCCAGAGGCCGAGGAATTCGACGTGGAGCTCAACCCTGCCGACATCAAGAAGGAAATTTTCTGCGCTTCGGGTCCCGGCGGACAGAGCGTCAACACCACCTACTCCGCCGTACGCCTTACCCACGTGCCTACCGGTATAGTGGTCAGCATGCAGGACCAGAAGAGCCAGATAAAAAACATGGAGAAAGCCATGGCCCTGTTGCGCACGAGACTCTATGAGCGCGAGTACAACAAGTACATGGAAGAGATGTCGTCCAAGCGTAAGACCATGGTGGCCACGGGCGACCGAAGCGAGAAAGTGCGTACCTACAACTATCCGCAGAGCCGCGTGACCGACCACCGCATAGGGTGGAGCATGCACAACCTGCCGGCATTTATGGATGGCGATATCGAAGAATGCATCGAGGCTTTGCAGCTGGCCGAGAACGCCGAAAAACTGAAAGCCTCGGTAGGATGAACGGAGAACGGAGAGCAGCAAAGTGACAGAGTCGAAGAGTGGCAAAGTGACTAAGTCAAAGAGTGGCAAAGTGGACTCCGCACCACTCAGCCATTCAGCCACTCAGTCGCTCAGTCACTCGGCCGCTCCAAACAAATGAATAACACACACATTGAAGCACACATGAAGAAATACATCACCTTGGCGCTGGCCCTGCTGATGACGGCGGGCCTTATGGCGCAGAAGCCTAAGACGGTCGAGTTCGGCACCGACGGTCTGCCCGACCAGCTGCTTGAATACATGAACAAGCAGACGCAGGATGGCTCGAAGCAAAAAGAAAATACAAAACTCATCAAGGGGTTCAGCGCCTCGTATGCCGCCATGGACGACGAGACGCAGCGACGTGTGGCGGCGGCCTATGCCTATGCCGTAAAAGCCAAGATGAGGGCCAACCCCGATATGGGAGAGATGACGCGCGTGCTTACCGCCTATGCCACCGCTCCGGGCGGCGGCCAAAACCTTGACGGCTGGCTGCAGGCGATGGATCTCTTCCGCAAGCAGGGGGCGAAGGCAAAGGCCATGAGCGACTTTGTGGAATTCAGCGACGCACTGCTCAAAGACCGTGTGCTCTATGCCACCAACAACAGCCGTTGGACATTGGCGGCCGGGACGGCATTCCGGTTGGCTGTAGACGGCGGCGCTGTGAAGGTCTTCGTGGACACACCTGCCGACCTGCACTACGCTTCGTCAAAGGACGAGGGCGTTATCTACGCCACAACCGGCAGCTACGACTACAAGAACGGCCTTTGGAAAGGCAATGGCGGCCGCATCGACTGGAGCCGCACCGGCCTGGGCAAGGAAGCCTGCTTTGCCACTCTGAGCCGCTACAAGGCCGAGGTGAAGACCCCAAAGTGGCAGGCCGACTCGGTGCAGTTCGTCAACACGCACTACTTCAGCCAGCCCATCATGGGACGCATCGAAGAGAAGATGGAAAACAGCATGGAGCCCGAGAAGTACGCGTATCCACGCTTCCGTTCCTATCAGCGCGATTTCGTCATCAGCAATATAATGCCTGATGTAGACTACAGCGGAAGCTTCATGATGAATGGAGCCAAGTTCGTCACAGCATCGAGCAAACATGCCGCCAGCATGGTCTTCCGTCGTGACGGCAAGCCTCAGCTGAGGGTGACAGCCCTCAAGTTCAGCATCACCCAGCAGCGTCTGGTGGCCGAAAACGCCCAGGTGGCATTCTATGTGGGCGCAGAAGACTCAATAGCCAACACCGGTGTCACGGTGCGCTACCTTCCGGCCGAGCGCAAGCTGATGATGGTCAACGACCCCAAGCGCAACTTCTACAGCCCGTACATCGACACCTACCATGAACTTGATATCTACAGCGACGTCATCACATGGTATACCGACAAGCCCGGAGTCGAGTTTTCGACGCTGGTGACAGGCAGTGGCGCCAGCACGGTCGACTTTGAGAGCAGCAACTACTATACTTACAAGAAATACCGTGAAATACAGGGCATAGACAGCAAGAGCCCTGTGGAGCGCGTTTACGAATACGCCGAGGGCAACAACTACAATTTCGAGATTGAAGGCTTCTCCGACTATATAGGCCTTGACATGAGCCAGACGATGCTCATGATACACAACCTTTCGAAACACGGACTGGTGTCGTACAACGAGATAACCGGCCGTGTGTTGGTCAAGGATAAGCTGGAAGACTACATGAAAGCCCATACCAAGTCGAAGGATTTCGACTACGACGCGCTGTCTTTTGAGAGTTCGTTGCGAGGCGCCGAGGGCGCTGTCAATGCGCGGCTCGACATTAACGACGGTGACCTTACCGTGCGCGGCGTGGAGCAGTTTGTCGTTAGCGACAGTCAGCGTGTGGTGGTCTATCCGCGGGGAGGAAACGTCAAGGTGGGCCGCAACCGTTCGATGAGTTTCGACGGCCGCATCGACGTGGGCCGCTTCATCATGTTCGTCACCGGTGCCGATTTCAGCTACGAGCGCTACAATTTTGAACTGCCTCAGGTCGACTCGCTCTTCTTCTATGTGCCCATGTTCGACCGTCCCGACAGCGAGCGCCTGGTGCTTACGCCGCTCTATGGCCTCGTGGGGTCGCTGCAGGTCGACAAGCCCGACAACCACAGCGGTCTGACGGCCAACAAAGAATATCCCATATTCAGCAGCCGTGAGAATAGCTACGTCTTCTACGACAAAGCCGCCATACGCCAGGGACGCTATGTGCGCGATCGCTTCTACTACACGCTGCATCCTTTCACGATCAACAGCCTTGTAAAATTCGTTACAGACAGTCTCCAGTTCAACGGTGTGCTCACCTCGGGCGGCATCTTCCCGGACATCACATATCCGCTCAGCGTGCAGCGCGACTACTATCTCGGATTCCGTGTAGAGACGCCCGCCGGCGGCTATCCTGCCTATGGCGGCAAGGGAGAGTACAAGGGCAATATCTCGCTCGACCACTATGGCCTGCAGGCCAAGGGCGGGCTGGACTACCTCACGTCGCATTCCACCTCGAAGAACTATCTCTTTTTGCTCGACTCCATGCTCGCCACTACCGACACCTTCACCGTGCGCGAAGAGCAGGGCTATCCCGATGTGAAGGGTGGCAAGACATCGGTACACTGGCTCCCCTATGCCGACTCGATGGCGGTGGCCACGGTCAAAGGCGGGCGTCCGCTCAGCATGTACCATGCCGACGCCTCGTTCCGCGGACGCTTCGACCTCATGCCGCGCGGTGCCGAAGCCGCCGGTACGGCCATCGTCAAAGAAGGCTCGCTCACCAGCGACCGCTTCCTTATGGCCTCGCGCCAGATGGATGCCGAGGTTACGGAATTCACGCTCCGCAGCTCCAAGCTCAACAGCATAGCCTTCACGGCCAGCAATGTCCGCTCGCATGTGGACTACGACACTCGTCAGGCCGAACTCACTATGGTCAACGGTCCGCAACGCACCGAACTGCAGCTCGTGCAGCAGGCGGCCTACGCCGACCGTTTTGCATGGGATATCGACCGCAAGGTGCTTGATATTACCAACAGCCAGCGCTTGACGGCCGAAGGTATGGACTTCATGGACATCCGTCAACGTTTGGGCAAACGCCACGACCTGCCGGGTGTGCGTTTCGTAAGTACCGACAAGCAGCGCGGCGGTCTCGAATACAATTCGCTCCGCAGCACATATAAATACGAGATTGGCGACCTGAGCTCGACGGGTGTCTTCCTGCTCAACGTGGCAGATGCCACCATAGCGCCGAATGCCGACACCATCCATATCAACCGTGGCGGCGAGATGCGTGTGCTCAACAACGCTTCGATGGTCTTCAACCGAGACAGTGCTTGGCATCAGATAGTCGGAGCCGACCTTCTCGTGGCTTCGGCAAGCAAGTTCGCCGGCAAGGGCTACAACGACTACAAGAACGATACCGACAAGAAGCAGCGACTCTTCTTCAACGACATCAGTGTCGACGGTCGTGGTGTGACCATCGCTAAAGGCACCATCAGCGACAGTGCCTCGTTCCAGATCAGCTCTGCCTTCGGCTTTGCCGGCAAGGTGCGCCTTGAGGGCGACCAGCCATGGCCGCACTTTGAGGGTGGCGTACGCCTGCTGCAACCATGTATACCGAAGGAGCAGCTCGGTCTGCTGGCCTATGCCGACTACACCGACCCCGACCATGTTCATGTCTTGGTGCCGGAATTGCCCACCGACTGGAAGGGCAATCGCATCGCTGCGTCTATCCTCATGGACAAGAACACCCTGCGTCCGCACTCGGCATTCCTGACGTCGGAGAAGGTGGCCGACAACGAGCTCCTTTCCGCTCACGGCGTGCTCACCTACCTCGGCGACAAGAAGATGTATATGATTGCTTCCGAGGACAAAGTGACCGACCCCGACGCGGTGGTCGAACCCTATCTCTCGCTCTCCACTGAAGACTGCATTGTCGAGGGCGAGGGTCTTGTCAATCTGGTCATGCGACGCACGCAGGCCTCCTTCTACGCCTATGGTACCGCCAGTGTCGGCATCCAAAGCAGCGTGGAAGACCATTTGGCCACCGTCTTCGGATTCACCTTCCCGATAGACAAGAGCCTCGTCAGCGCATTGGCAGACAACCTCAAGGAAGATTTGCGCCTCAATCCTGCGTCGCCGTCGACCAACGCCGAGATGCGCCACGCCATGATGCACCACCTTGGTGCCGACAAGGGTGGTGCGGCGTATGCCGTCTACAGCGCCACGGGCAAGATGAATGACATTCCTGCAGCTATGCAGAGCATGCTTCTCTTCGATCAGGTGCGCTGGCAGTATTCGCCGACCGTGGGCCTGTACTACGACGGCAAAGTCAACCTGCTGGCTGTCGACGACAAGCCGCTCGGCATAGAACTCCGCCTCAAGGCGCAGATAAGCAAACGAGGCACTTCTCAGCAGATGATCCTCTATGTCGAAGCCGCCAAGGACCACTGGTACTTCTTCAAGTACGACCTTGGCTCCAGCGAACTGACCATCTACAGCTCTGTAGGCACATGGGTCGACCAGGTGAAGGCTCTGCCGCTTGAGCAGCGCAAGCTCGAGAAAGAGGGCCTCGCCACCTTCCGCTACTTTATTGGCAACAATAGTAGCGAGGTGCCCAATTGGCTCAGCTGGTTCAGCAAGACGGTATACAACGATGACGACAGCGGCTTTTAGACCTGATTTGCAAACAACACAGGGTGCCCAGGAATAGAGGGCACCCTTTTTTGTTCCGTGTAAAAAAAAGAGAGAAGACCATTGCTGATCTTCTCTCTTGTTGGTGCCCGGAACAGGACTTGAACCTGCACATCTTTCGATACACGCACCTGAAACGTGCGCGTCTACCAATTCCGCCATCCGGGCTTTCTGTCTGTTGTTTCAGGTTGTGCCCAGGACAAGACTTGAACTTGCACCGCCTATGGCGACTACCCCCTCAAAGTAGCGTGTCTACCAATTCCACCACCTGGGCTCTTGCACTTCCTGTTTGTTGAAAGCAACAGCTTTCTCTCTCGAAAGCGGGTGCAAAAGTACAACCTTTTTTCGAACTGGCAAAATTTTTTTTTGTTTTTTCTTGCAATCCTTTGAGTGTTAGGGCGTAATTTTTTTTTGGCCATTGGCGCGACATATGTTGAAACGGGGATATCGTCCAACATCCAGCCTGGTATTTTGGGTTGGTTTGGAATAGGATATGCGAGTGTGTCCTGTGCGTTTTTTTACTGACGGTTGAACAGCTGCCAGCTGAGTTCAGCCTGTCGGTGGAGCATGGCGAGCCCGTCTACGGTTTTTAGGCCTTGGCTTGCGGCATGGCGCATGAGCAGGGTGGGAGAGGGGTTGTAGACGAGGTCGTAGACAAATTGTATGTTGAAATCGGAAAACGCGAAATCCGATGGGAGCGGACTGCTGTCGATGTTGGGGTACATGCCGACGGGGGTGGCGTTGACCAGAATGGGGAAGTTGTGTGCCGGCAGATGATGCAGGTCGTTGTAGCCGACAACATTCATTATGCAGTTGCCAACCTTCAGTCTCTCCGCGTTTCGGCTGACGAATGTGGCGCGGATGCCGATGGTCTGCAGTGCGTAGGCCACTGCATGGGCAGCCCCGCCGGTGCCGAGAACGAGGGCGGAATGTGGAAGACTGAGGCCGAAAGCCGAGAGTTGTGACACCAGAGTTTCGGCGAAAGCCGGTGCGTCGGTGTTGTGGCCTGTCAGGCGCAGGCCGTCTGACGAGTCGCGCGTGTGTTCGACGGTGATGCAGTTGACGGCGCCAATGGCCGCGGCAGTGGGGTCGGTGGCGTCGAGTTTCGCCACGACGTCGCGTTTGAAGGGCACGGTGACGTTCATTCCGCAAATGCCTTCGCGTTGTACCCAGGCACGGAGTCCGTCGACCGACGGCATCTCGCACAACGTGTAGCTGTGGTCGTTCAGGCCCAAACGGGCGAAGAGGTCGTTGAACCACTGTTGGGAGTAGCTGTGGCCAAGGTGTCGTCCTATGAGTGCATATTTTTTCATTCGAGTTGCAAAATTACATAATTTTATGTTATTACAAAAAAAATCTTATCTTTGCAGTTTGATAGTTATGAAGGTTGTTCGGGCTATACTACTTGTAATCAATGTGCTTGTCGCATTGGCGCTGCTGCTGACCACGCTGGGTGGTGCTGTGGCGCCCTCGCGTGGCATAGTGTTCAGCCTGTTTGCATTTGGCTACCTGCCCATGTTGTTGCTCAATGTGTTGTTCGTTGTGTTGTGGCTGCTTATGAGGCGGTGGCTGTTCTTGGTGAGTGTTGCGGCCATAGCTGTGCGTTGGTCGTATGTGGGTTTGGTGCTTCAGTTGGGTGGCACAGGACGTGTGCCCGATGCTGCCGAGCATCCGCAGATGTTTACGCTGATGACGTACAATGTGCATCAGTTCAACGGTCGCGAGTACGACCATTCCCGTTCTGACACCAACGCATTGCGTTTTTTGGATTTGGTGCGCGAGCAGCATCCTGATGTGCTCTGCCTGCAGGAGTATGCGGCCACGCGCCGGGTGGGTGTTACCGACAGCCTTGTGCTGATGGGCTACAATCACTACTACGGCGCCCACACCGCCAGGAATGGTGTGCCCTACGGCACGGTGGTCTTCAGTCGCCTGCCGATTACATACGTCAAGCGCATCGACGACGAGAAGTTGCTTGTTGAGATGCTCTGTGAAGGGAAACATCTCAGGGTGGTGTGTTTGCACATGGAGAGCTACAACTTCGATGCTGCCGACCTGGAAGAGATAGAGCGCATGCGTCGTGGCGAGGTCAACGAGTCAATGCGCCGCACGTTGGGCAAGGTCAAGGAAACCATTCTGATACACGAGAATGAGTGGACCAATGTTATCAGTCCGGTTGTCGGTGACTGCAAGATGCCTTTGGTGGTGGCTGGCGACCTGAACGATGTGCCCACCTCGTGGCTCTATGCCCGCATGACTGAACACTTGTACGACACCTACCGCGACTGCGGTTTAGGACTCGGCATCACCTTCGACGCCTCGTTCCCTGCGGTGCGCATCGACGACGTTTTCCGCAGCGAGGGTCTTCGCACGCTTAGCCACCGCCGCATTCGTACCGATATCTCCGACCACTATCCGGTGATGGTGGCGCTTGAATTTGAACAATGACAAAGAAAGAACTCTATAGTATTGTACTGGCCCGCTTCGAGGATGCAATGCCTGTGGCCGAGACCGAGCTTCACTACGGCAACACATTCCAGTTGCTGGTGGCTGTGATTCTCTCGGCACAGTGTACCGACAAGCGCGTCAATATGGTGACTCCGGCCCTCTTTGCGGCCTATCCAGATGCGAAGGCTATGGCGCAGGCATCGGAGGATGAAATATTCGAATATGTCAAGTCGGTCAGCTATCCGCGCAGCAAGAGTCGGCATTTGGCTGCTGCGGCGCGCATGTTGGTCGACGAATTCGGCGGCGAAGTGCCGTCAGACATTGAGCAGATGCAGCGTTTGCCCGGCGTTGGACGTAAAACTGCCAACGTGATGGCCGCCGTGGTCTTCGGGCAGTCGGCCATGCCGGTCGACACGCATGTCTTCCGGGTCTCAAATCGCATCGGCCTCACCGTCAACAGCAAGACGCCGCTGCAGACCGAGCGCATGTTGGTGAAGTATATTCCTTCGGGTTTGGTGCCCAAGGCACACCATTGGCTCATACTGCATGGCCGCTATGTCTGTCAGGCGCGCAAGCCCAAGTGCGAAAGCTGCTTTCTCAGTGATGTATGCCGCTACAATACTATGGCAACCAAAACTGCAAAATAACCTTTCGTAGATGCTTAGACGACGAATATCGCGAAATGAATGAGGCTGCACATGATGACTGGGGGGCTACTTAAATAGACCTTTGTGACATGGATAGGTTGGAATAATTCGTCGAAAAAAATGTAAGAAAGAAAATGGGACTGATATTTGCATATCCGGCGTTTCTGTGGGGTCTGCTGGCGGTGTTGATACCGGTGGCTATACACCTGTTCAACTTCCGCCGTTACCGCAAGGTCTACTTCAGTAACGTCGACCGCCTGGCGGCCTTGCGCAGCGAAAGCCGTCGCCAGAGCGATGTGCGTCGCTGGCTGGTGCTTGCGGCTCGAATACTGACGATTGTCTTCCTTGTGCTGGCCTTTGCCCAGCCGTTCGTCCCCTCGACCGAGGGGGCTATGCGTTCGGGCGCCACTGTGGTGAGTGTCTATGTCGACAACACCTTCAGTATGGAGAGTGCTGCCGTCGGCGGCAGCAGGCTCGATGCTGCGCGCGACAAGGCCCGCGAGGTTGCCGCAGCCTATTCGGCGTCCGACCGGTTCCAGCTGCTCAGTTCCGACCTCGGCGGTGAGCAGATGCGCTGGCTTTCGCGCGACGAGTTTTTGGCCGCCGTCGATGCCCTGCAACTTTCGTCGGCCTCGCCTCTGTTGAGCGATGTGGCCCGTCGTCAGGCCGACTTCATGGCACAGAGCGGTGCCGCCAACCGCCATGCTTTCATGGTGAGCGACTTTCAGCGAGCCGGTTCGGATCTCGACCGCATGCCAGCCGATTCTCTCAGCCTTGTCACCCTTGTGCCGCTCGGCGGCACCGGAGCCGACAATCTGTATATCGACACTTTGCGTCTCGACGCACCTGCCTACTTTGTGGGTGGCAGCGTCGGTGTCGAGGCTTCCATTCGCAACAGCGGCAACGCCGATGTCGACCGCGTGCCGGTACGCCTGTATGTGGGTGGCCGCGAGCGAGCCGTGGCTACCGTCGACCTTCCTGCTGGCTCCACTGCGAAGGTGGCCCTGCGTTTCACTGTCGACGAGCCCGGTTGGACCGATGCCTACGTCGAAATCGCCGACTATCCCGTCACCTTCGACGACCGCTATTGGTTCACTCTGCATGCCGGCGACCGCATATCGATGCTCGAACTCGACGGTCGTGAAGCCAGTGCCAGTATGCGTCGTCTTTTCGGTGCCGACTCGGCTGTGGCATACACTGCTGCACCTCAGTCCACGTTTGAAGGAGCCTTGGCCGACTACGACTTCATTGTGCTCAACGAGCCACAGGCCATAGGAAGCGGACTGGCCCAGCAGCTGCATGAGTGGACGGTTTCCGGCGGCAGCTTGCTTGTGGTGCCTCCGGCCGAGGCGGTCCCTGCCGGCTTTGACGACCTGCTGGCAATGCTCGGCGCTCCTACGACAGATCGATGGGTTAAGCGGTCGGTACGAGCCAATACGATAGATGTCGAGGCATCGCTCTATCGGGGCGTTTTCGGTGGTGCCACCGACGATATGGAGTTGCCGACTGTGCAAGGCCACTACACCTTGGTTGCCGGTGTTCTGCAGAACATCATAACGTTGGCCGACGGGAGTGCACTGCTCGGAAGTGTCCCGTGCGGCAATGGATACCTCTATATGCTCACTGCGCCGTTGCGTGCGGAATGGTGCGACTTCGGTTCGCAGGCACTCTTTGTGCCCACGATCTACAACATGGCTCTCTACAGCCGTCCGCTGCCGCCGTCGGCATACACTCTTGGGGCGCTGGAACCCATAGTGCTCAGTGGAAGCTACGACCCTTCTGCTCGTCCGCCCGAGCTAACCGATGGCGAAGCCTTCAGTGTCATACCCGACCTGCGACGTGCTGCGGGTCATCAGCTGATGGTGTCGCACGGAGATTTGCCGCACGATGGTATATACACTCTGGCCGACGAACACCTTGCATTCAATTACGACCGGCGCGAGTCGAAGATGGACTTTATGCCGCTCAACGAAGTGGCCGATGCTGTCGAAGGACTTAGTGGCTACTCGGTTGTCAAGTCTGTCGAAAAGCCTCTGACCGAAGAACTGCGTCAGCGCAGCGGAGGCCGTCGCCTCTGGCGTTTGTGTATTATAGTGGCTCTCTTGGCTCTTGGCGCCGAGATAGTGCTCATAAAAATGAAAAAGTGATGATACTTCAAGTCGACCATATATGCAAGTCGTTCGGCGACCATCGTGTGCTGGACGAGCTCTCGTTTGGTGTTGAGGCGGGTGAAGTTGTGGGTCTGCTTGGCGGCAATGGTGCCGGCAAGACCACCCTGCTTCGCATCGTCACGCGGCTTCTTGAGCCTGACAGGGGCCGTATTCTCTTCGACGGTCATCCCATTTCGCAGGACGATATGCGGTGGATTGGCTATTTGCCCGAAGAACGAGGCCTCTACAGGCGCGCTGCAGCAGGTGAGCAGGCCGTCTACATGGCTCGTCTCAAAGGCCTCTCGGCCAAGGATGCCGAGGCTGCGGTGCGCCGGTGGTTCGATCGGCTCGGCATCGCCGATTGGTGGCAGCGTCCGGTGGGACGGCTGAGCAAAGGCATGCAGCAGAAACTGCAGCTAATCGTCACGGTGGCTCACAGTCCGCGTCTGTTGGTGTTTGACGAACCCTTCTCTGGCTTCGACGAGACCAACGCCGCCATGCTTCGCGGCGAGCTGCAGCACCTCAGCGCCGAGGGCACGGCTATCATTCTTTCCACCCACAACCGTCAGGCTGTGGAGATATGCAATAAAACGGTCGTTTTATGAGAAACATATTGATAATTATAGCCCGCGAGGTGCGGCAGCGGTTGGGCAGGCCTGCATTCTGGGTGCTCTCGCTTTTGGTGCCGGTAATCCTTGCAGCTTTATATGCTTTGCCCGTTGTGGCGTCGCAGCGCGGTTCCGAACCCCAGCGGGTGCTGGTGGTCGACGAGACCGGCCTCTTCGAAGGCGCTCTTGTGTCCGACGATGTCGTCAGCTTCCGCAATATGCCGTCGCTTGAATATGCCGAAAACCATCGTGACAAACGTGATTTGGTCCTTTTTATCCCTTTGCGGCAGACAACCATACCACGCGATGCGTTCCTGTATTATCATGGCAACACTCCGTCGCCTACGGTGCAGGGTGTGGTCGACAGCCGTCTGCAGGCGTTGCTCCACGATGCTATATTGCTCGATGTCTATGGACTCGACCCCGACACCTTCCGTTCGGTGAGCGGAGCCGGTATACGCCTGCATACACAGGAGTCTGCCTCTGGGCATGAGAGTTTCCTGCCTGTGCGCCGCACAGTTGGACTCGTGTTGGCCTCTCTTATGACGCTGGCGCTGATAATCTTCGGCGTCGAGGTGATGCGCAGCGTGCAGGCCGAGCGGCAAAACCGGGTTTCCGAGCTGTTGCTGACCTCTGTGCGTCCGGTACAGCTTATGTGGGGCAAGGTGGGTAGTGTGGCTGTGACGGCTATGTTGCAGCTGGCGCTGTGGATAGCGTTCACATCTGCCGCTGTAGGCGGTGTGCAGGCTGCGGCACCCGACCTCTTCGAGCAGGCACGTGAACAACAGCAGGCTCGTGCCATATCCACAAAGGGCGCCGAGGCAACGGCGCAGTATGCTACGCCGGTCAGCCTGGTCGACGACACTGTGCAGGGACTTGCTGCCATCAACCTGCCGCTCACAGCTTCGGTGTTTGTGCTTTTCTTCCTGTTGGGATTGGCTCTCTACGGTTTGCTGCTGGCAGCTTTGGCCGCACGCCTCGATGCCGATGCCGACGCCTTGCAGTGGTCGCTCCTGATTGGCTCGCCGTTGCTTCTGGCGCTGCTGCTCGCCGTCGTGGGAGCTGGAAGTGTGTGGACGGTGCTCTGTCCGCTGACGTCTCCGGTGGCCGTTGTGGCTCAGCTGCCGTTCGGCCTGCCGCTGTGGCAGGTGGCTCTGGGCGCGGTGTTGCTTGTGGCTTCAGCCATCGTGGCAGCTGTCTTTGCTGCCAGCCAATATAAGAAACATATTTTGGGATAAATCATGAAGAACGCGATAATAGTGGATGAGGCGACGCGCCAGCGGTTGACCGACTTGGCGGCGCGATACGAGACGGCAGCCTTCATAGAGGGCGATCCGTCGTGGTGGATGCATCAGGTGCAGGGCGACAGGAACAAGGAAGCTATGGCCTTTGTGGCGCAGGCGCTGAGCTACGGCAGCCGCGCCCAGTTTATGCCGCGTATAGGACACTTGCTCGAATGGGCCGAAGGCGATATGGATCGCTGGCTCCGCACCGCTGCCTACCGCGACCGTTTCGCCATGGGCGACCGTGCGTGCTTCTACCGGCTCTACAACTGTGGCACGATGCGCTTGTTCTTCGACGCCTGCCACGAACTGATGCATCTGTATGGCTCGTTGGGCGAATACGTGCGCCGTTGTGGCGACGGTACCGGCCTCGGTGCTGTGGATGTCATCTGTCGGTGGTTTGCGGCGCATGGCGCATCTGATGTAGTGCCGAAAGATACGTCTTCGGCGTGCAAGCGTGTCTGTATGTTTCTCCGTTGGATGGGGCGCGACGCCTCACCGGTAGACTTGGGCCTTTGGTCGTCGTTTGTCGACCGGCGCACCCTCATTATGCCGATGGACACCCATGTGCTTAGCGAAGCTGTGAGCCTCGGGCTCCTGCAAAGCCGCACTGCCAGTATGAGCGCTGCCCGCAGGCTGACCGATGCAATGGCGCAGGTCTTCCCCGACGACCCTTTGAAAGGCGATTTCGCGCTATTTGGATATGGTGTCGACATTGAGCGCAACTAAAGCTCAATGGTGGCTCCGGGTAGAGCTGATATCATCGCTGTTAGCCAGTCGGCGGCAGAGAAAATGATGTCGAGCGGCCATGCAATGACGTCTACCGGAAAGACAATGTATAGCAACGAAAGAGCCAACATCAAACCAGCCAACGGTACGATGACGACGTTGGCAATCAGGAAATAAGGATGGATGTTATGGAATGCCGCTATCGTGATGGGCAGGGTGGCCATAGTGGCGGCCATGCTCACTGCTGCACTTTGCCATAAGCGGTTGTTGAAAGCACCGATCATTGGCTTTGCAATGATTATTCCGGCCACGGCGGCATAGGACAGCTGCCAGCCTACATCGAACAGAAGCATCGGGCTGCAGACGAGGGTCACCAATGCCGAAGCGGCCAGCAGGTTGAGTCTGGGGGTCCGGCGCTCCAGGATGTCTGCCACAATGAAGAGGCTGAACATCAAGGCTGCGCGCACGGTCGATGGTGCAAGACCTGTAAGCAGGGCGAAAAGCCATACTGCTATAAGCCGTGCGCTGCCATTGATGATGCGGCCGCGACGTTCGCGGCCCGTCCAAAACATGAGAATGCAAACGAGCCCGGCCAGCAGCCCCACGTGTAGTCCGCTAACGGCCAGCAGATGCGCTATCCCTGCGTCGCGGAATGATGCTTGTGTGCCTGGGTCGATGTCGGCGCGCCATCCGAGGGTCAGTGCTTCTGCTATGCCGGCGTGGTGAGTGTCGAGGGGGCCGTCCTGCATGCGGTGCAGGAGCCTCATTCGCATTTTTTCGCTGCGTGCGCGGAGACTTTTGCCGTCGCGGGCGGCAACGATGTAGTGGTCGGATGTGATGTATGTCCAGTTGTGCACAGGGTCTGGCCAGGCGTGTATGAGCAGTCTGTCGCCGTAGGCGAGGGTGCGTCCAAGACTGTCGGGCCGCAGGTAGAGTGTTATATCGCCGTTGCGATGGTGTCCGTCGACACTCTCGACGGTGGCTCGCGCCTTGATGCTTCTCTCTCGCGGTACTGGTGTCTCGCGCAGTCGTACAGCCATCTGGCAGTGTTCGGGGCATCCGTGGTGCCAGTCGTCTGCTGCGGTCTTGGGGTCGGAGAGTGTGCATAGCACACCGCCCATGCCCAGGCAGAACAGCAACGCAGGCCAGAGTGCTGCCGACGGCGGTCGCTTCAACAGCAATATTATGCCTATAGCCATGGCTGCAGCCGCCATGGCCAGTGCCCATGGAAGGCTGCCTGCGGCTGAGAGGTGTGCCGCCAATATGCCGGCCATGAAGGCCAGGGCTGGAGGCACCAGCGGTACTTTACGCATTGTCTACGAGCAGGTCTTCGAGTCGCACCTTCGGCACATAATGCACGCCGTCGCGTCGGTAGTAGGCGTGGCTCTCGTCTTCGTTTATCGGCGTCAGCTCAATGTGCTCGTTGCTTTTGCCTATGGCCAGCACCAGCAGCGGCTGGTAGGTGAGTGACAGCGCTTCTTGCAGCTTGGCGCGGTTGAATGCGGCTATGATCAGTCCGTTGAGCCCCATCTCCACGGCTTTGAGCAGCATGCTCTGGGCGGCGATGCCGAGGTCTATGTCGACCATCGGATTTTCGCTCACCGTTGAGCACACTACGATGAATGCCTCGGGTTCTGTGCCGGGGAAGGGGAGATGCAGCTCTGGCAGGGCGGCTCCCATCTTGATCAGGGGCAGTACCATGTCGGCACCGCTGTCGTGTGTCACGAGCTTCATTCTCAGCACCTGCTGGTTGCGCGCCGACGGTATGCGCGTGCATACCCCTGCTATGCGCTCCAGTTCGGCCCGGCTCACCACGTAGGCCTTCTTGTAGCCGCGGGTGCTGCGGTTCTTGGTCAGTAGTTCGTCGACTGTATGTCCTATGCGTTTCACCTTCGGCTTTTGCGATCCGAGGGTCTCTTCATAGCGTTTTTCAAGGTAGTTGTCTGCCATCGTTTTTTGCTGTTTTTGGTTTTCTGCAAGCCTGTTTTGCAACTCTGTCGCGGCTGGGCGGCGATAAAAAAGTTGACTCTGTCTACTGAATGTATACATGTTGATTATCAGTGTGTAGATATGCAACACATACCATCTCGACGCTACAAAAATACGAAAAAAATGAAAAATATTTTGTCAGTTTGCAAAATCTTTGTATTTTTGCACCCGATTTCAAGAGAGAAAAATGATCTGCTAGCTCAGTTGGTTTAGAGCGCTTGCTTGACAGGCAAGAGGTCACAAGTTCAAATCTTGTGCAGATCACTTACGAAGAAAGCGGGATATCGAAAGATGTCCCGCTTTTTCTTTTTCCTGCAGTTGTGGTTTATTTGATACTGAGCAGTCGGGCATTGTCTTGCGAGTCTGCTTTTTCTTCGGCCGGGCGTAGCTCGCTGCGTTTGATGTGGACGACGAACGACATGTTCATCACCGATATGTTGACCGCGAAGTTGCCGTCGGCCTCGCCTTTGACCAATACTCCGTCGAGACCGGCAAACTCGCCGCTGAGGATGGTGGCGTGAGCACCCTTGACAAGCTTGGATGTCTCGCGGATATACACCTTGCGCTGTGTGGCCTCGAAGCGTCGCACGGCTTCTATCTCCTTCTCTGGCACTTGAATGATGCTGTGCTGGCTGCTGACGATATATATCACGCCAGTGGTGGTGCGGGTTTCGTATATGCGTTTGTTGTTGATGCGGGCAAAAATGTAGCATGGAAACATCGGCTTCTCGGGCATGGTGTTGCGTTTGAAGCGGCGGTCGCGGTTGGCCAGCATCGGAAGGTAGTATTCTATCGGCGGGGTGGCTTCTTCAAAGTGTCGGGCCACGGTGGCTTCGGCGTTGGGGTGGGTCATCACGGCGACCCATGCAGGGGTTGAGTCTAACATGGTTTTGCTATTGGTGCATTTTTGTCTGAGGGTAACGCAGGACGCCCGCTTTTATTGCGCGTTGTGTCAAATTTTGTTGTCCTTGAGCGTGAAATCGATATATGGCATCAGTCGCCGCATGGTGCTGTCGGCCATTGACGGCACGGCGCGCAGGTCGTCCTCGTTGCCGAACACCACGCCCATGCCCCGCAACCTCACGATGTCGCGCGCCTGATAGTATTCGATATATGGATGACGCGACAGCTCTTTCAGCCCTATGCTGTTGATGGCGATGGGCGAGATGGCCGTGCTGTCGAGGGTGATGTAGGGTTTGATGTGGGCCAGCAGTTCCGGGGTGAAGCCGTAGACCTCGAGCAGTTGGTCGGTGTCGACGAAGCCGCCCAATCGCTCGCGGTAGCGCACTATGCGTCGGGCGAATGCCGGACCGATGCCGTGCAGCAGCTGCAGGGTCAGCGTGTCGGCGCTGTTAAGCTCTATGCTGAGCGGCTGCTTGCGTTGCGGCGCCGGCGCATTCGTATACAGAGGCCTGGTCGTGTCATGGTAGAATCTTTGGCTGCGATGCTCCGTCTCGTTTCTCAAAGCGTTTCTCTCTCTGCGGCGCGATGCATACACCGAGTCTTCCTTTTGGGTCAATATTGTGCCTGTGGAAGAGTCTCTGGCATCGTTTTCGGCTGGCTTTTGTGTGCCGGGGCGAGAAAAAAATGCAATACCCCCTATGATAAGCAATCCGATTGAGAACCAGATTATTCCGAGAGTCTGCGAGTTGAGTGGTCTGTTGCTTTTTTTGCCCATTTTGAAGAAAAATTTTGCCGTGTCGAAAAAATGTTGTACTTTTGCACCCGATTTCGCGAGAGAAATCGTCTTGCGTTGCAAGTTCGCGGTCTGTTAGCTCAGTTGGTTTAGAGCGCTTCCTTCACACGGAAGAGGTCGAGAGTTCGAATCTCCCACAGACCACACAGAAGCCCCTATACAGGGGCTTTTTTTTGTTGCCCTGTGGTGAGAGGTGTGGCATGTTCTTGTCGGCAGGCATTTCTGGTGTTTATATATCGTTGTGATATGACAAACGCAGACAAAGGGAATTTAGTACATTCAGTATGATTTTTTCTTGAGCGGTTCCATGTCATTTCACACCATCACATCGTCAAATGTTGCCCGCCATCGGGTCAACCGACAACCACATCGTCATCAGCTCGTGGTCCATATACCTTGCGCCGTGGTATGCCTGCCGAGCTTGACGAGGCAAGTAGCCATACCCTGTTTCGGGGTCTAACTCTTTGCCGGTGAAAACATATGCCGAAACACGTCCGTTTTTTGATGCAGTGTTATGTGCGGTTATTGTCATGGATGTATAGATAACGGATTACAAATTCTTATAGTATGCCGTGTCGGATTGCAAATCCGACACAACGGACGGCTGAACATCAGGCACGACGGATTTTCAATTCTCATGCTGGAACAGTTTGTGGTTGGATCGTTGTTGTACTGAGTTATTGATGTCTACGCCCTCTCGGACACAAAAGTCATGTAAACTCTTGTATCCATTGCAATACTCATAATCCATCGCAGCGATTACTTCATATAGCAAGGTGCCGTCCATTTTGTAAATGCCCAAATATTCCGGGCACATCACCCCGCAACAAAAACAGGCACCCTCCAGGTAGTAAAAACAACTGTCTGCGCCTTCATACACTCCGATATCAAATACTGGTAGCGTCTGTATGGTTATCTCTTCATTCTTGTATTTATGCTTGTGCGTCGGAAGACAATCCAAAACTCTTTTTTTTGACGACAGTGTCATTTACCATAAAATAGACGTTTTGCGTGATTATTATTGGATAAACGAATCCGTATGTTTTACACATTTCGTCCAGCGTGTCGCCATAATAAAACGTTTCTAACATCAATGAAGAACCATCCTGCAAGGATATTGACAATGTGTCAACTGAGATGGATTTTCCCATTTCTTTTTGAGCATTTACCGTACCGTTGGCGACAAACAACAATGTACAGATAATCCATATTCCTAATTTCGGTACCATTTTATTTAATAATACTAATTTTTCTTGAGCAGAGAACCAATAGGAGTTGCTATGTTAGTTTTTCCGACGAGTTCTTTGGCTCGATTGTAACAAAATTCATCCTGTAAATCAGAAACTTCCCATTGACTCAAAGAGGTCCAGCGTTTGCTACTGGAATTGATAAATCCAGCCATGTCTCCATTTAGCGCTGCTTCATACCCGCTCTTGGTCATAAGATTCACTGCGGCTTTGTCTTGGGCTTGGGGACTAAAATCATCAGAATCCCAGAATTTTTTTAAAAACTGATATGCGCCAGAGGCGGATCTTTTAGTATTAGGATTCGTACCAGGATGTCTGGCATAGGCTTTAGGATTATCTACGTAAGAGTCCTCCGTGAAATGATCGCTTCCATTCCATGAATTGTAATCCAATGGGGGATTCTTGCGGCCAGCTTCAGCCTGCTTTATTGTTGAAAGGGTCGCCCTTAAATTAAGTTCATCATTGGTCAAACCAGTTTCTTCGGTTATGCTTTTAACTCCGCCAAACATAATCAGAAAATTTGACTCCACGGTTGATAGTTGCCTATTGCTCCAAGTAGACTTTAAATAAACCACATTGTCATTTCTCCCATCACTTCCTATGTGTTGCCCTCTGAGGTTATATATATCTCCAAATTCTCGCCCGTCCGGGTCAACCAACTTCACGGGATTCCAAGCACAGTAGGCATATGGTGATATACTTGGATACTTATCCATCATCGGGTCGACACTCAACCACCCTGTCAGCATCTCGCTCCAGTAGTACCTCGCGCCATAGTAGTGGAAGCCGCTTTCATGGTCCTTCTCTTTCCCGTTGAAGCGGTACTGGCCGAGGCGGGGGTCCATGTTGTTTTGGACATCAATCCAATCCTCGCCGTAGGGGAGGTAGTTCAAGGTCTGGGTTACGTCGCCTCCCGACGTCAGGTAGGCGGCGCTGCCGAGGTGGTCGGAGTGGTAGTAGAAGGTCTCACCAATCGAGAGATGTTGTATATCTGTCATCTTGTTCATATTTCATACAAAACCAGTTTGGTATTATGAAATCTTTTGAAAAAACACCATACTCTAATCCATCGAATCCCTCAAATATTGTCTTTCCATTATGTTTTATTGATATATACTGAAAAAAATCAGTTATATCATTGTTAGACACCTCATCTTCAAGCACTTTTTTTGTTTTTTTGTCGCATTTAGCCTGTCGTAGTGCAGGTTCGTCAGTTGCTGATGTTAGCAACAAAAACTTTTCACTAATAGCATCGGAGGCTTGAATGTATATATAGGTATTATTTTCGGGCATGATTGATAATACATCAAGGAAGAAAAGTCCATCTGTTTTCATTGTTCTAAAATTATATGATACGTCTTTATTTTTACACCATTCTCGTAATAATCAACATTCATATGGGGTTGAGGGGATACTCCATTTCCGCCCAATTTTTTAGGTAGAGGGTGAGATTCAATTCTTAAATCAATTTTTCTACTACTATTCCCAATAGTCATGTTGATTTTTTGATTATTTCGTGGATTTAAAGGATTTATCTTTACATATCCCCCGAAGATTCAATATTTCTTATATCCCGTAAAATCTGCTTTACTGAAGACGTTTTACTCATCGATAAAACAGATAGGGTCGAAGCTATGTAAAACGAAGGAGACGATAGTGCATTCCCCCACATCTTTCCCAATTCAGACAAGGCTGCATGGTAATTGCCCGTTGTAAGATAACTCCCAAATGCAACGTAGCTCCAATCTGGCTCCCCAGCACAATACACTAAATTTGCTGCATCTTCATAGGTTTTAACATTCTGCGAGAACATCTTAATATCGCCAGGTCCCATCTGGTATTCATTCACGAAGCTGCCATCTGACCTATATCTTCCTGCATTGTAACCTAATAGATTGTTGTTGTTATCGTAAAAAGGTGTAACCAGGAAATTTCCAATTTGTTGTGTCTCACCAAGATGGCTATTCCCAAATTTTGCAATTCCCTGATATTGTAGTAGTCCAAAAAACACAGGATCTTCTCCATCTGGATCATTTAGTTTTATTGGATTCCAGGCGCAGTAAGCATACGGAGAAATACTCGGGTACTTGTCGGCGTATCTATCAACAGACAAGAATGAGGTTAAAAGCTCGTGGTCCATATACCTCGCTCCGAAGTAACCATACCCCGTTTCTTCGTCGCGTTCTTTGCCGGTGAAAGTGAACCGCTCGCTGTAGCCAAACGGATGCTGGTTGATGTACGGCTCGCCGTAGGGCAGGTACTGGATGTGCTGTACCGCCACACCGCTGAAGTCGGTTATCCAACTGGCACTGCCGAGGTGATCGGAATGGTAGAAATACACCTCTTTCTCCTGGCCGTGATTGATGTCGTCCAACATTGAGTTGACCATATCTTTGAACTGGTCGTGATTGAGCTCGACTCCAGCCTGCATCTGGTAGGGTATGCCGTCAATCCAATGGCCAAACTCCTCTTTCGCAAAATCATTATGCATTATGCAGTCAAGGTTGTTCTCATAAAGAATACGATTGTTCACCTGTTCGAGACTCTGGTCAAACAGTAAATTGGCCTTAGTTTGAATCGTGTTATTGTTGCCGATAGCGTGATACAGGGCATCCAAGCCACCGCCGCCGAGACGTGCGGCGACGCGCTCCGTGCCGGCATAGTAATGCTTGGTGTACCCCTTGTTGGTCAGCACCATATAGGCCGAGGGATAGAGGGTCGGCTCGTTCAGTATTGTATAGGTGGCCATAAAGTCGGCGTTGACATCCAGCAGCTTGTTGTCGCCTGTCAATTTCAAACGGCGTTCCCCGCTGTGGTCGTAGGCATAGTAGCTGTAGTATCTGTCGTCCACGGCAGCGTGCATACGGTTGTCTTCCGTCCAGAAGAGGAAGCGTCCTGTCTCAAACATTTCGCCCGGCTTGGCAATACTCACCTGTCCGAGGTTTCCGGCTTCATCCCAGCGCATATCATAAAGCATTCCATCATTGTAGTCAAACATACGCTTCACTGCGTGGGGCTGATAGTCATTGCAATAGCCATAAGCCATATAAACTGTAGCCGACAGCATAACTGAATTATTATCGCGGAATTTCCCTATCAGTCTGCCCGATGGCGAATACGTGAGGTCGTATGGATTTCCTCTCGGCGATCCTTCGGCGTGGGTTCTATGCTCCCTTTTTGTATCCATATTTATTCATTTTTGTCTTCTTTTTCTTTGTAATCCCACGGCAAGAAAACGAATTCTTGCCGTGGGGGGGGTAGAGTTGTACACTATGTCTGTTATTGGCTTTTTCTTATTTTCAGCATCGTTGTTTCAATGCATTGATCGAAGAATTTTACTGTGGACGAATCCTGCACAATGTATCCAATACAAATGTCTTTAAACATTATATCTCGCCACGCCATTCCTCTACAATTTCCATGCAAATCTACCAATGTTGGTCTTTTATAATCGTACAACTCTGAATAAGAGAAACCGTATTCTAAAAAAGGTTTGTCCTTTTGCTCTACTGAAATACCATTCTCTTTTAAAGCCATGAGTAGTTCAGAATGGATTCTCCACAAGGACTCAATTGTGTGTAATTGTTCAATATTCTCTCTGTTTGGGAAGTCACAGATATCATCACTGATATAGAGAATTGACGAGTCACTATACGTGATTATCATTATGTTTTTATGTCCTTTAATAAACCGTATTTCATTATGGTTAAATCCATCAGGAGTATCATATATTGTGATGTTTTTTGTTGATGTTATAAAATGGATATTATTGCCATTACGAAATGATAACTTGTTCCCTGCCGAACAAGACCAAAACATCATAAAAGAGATAATTATGGCCGTTATAATCAAAAAAAACTTTTTCATAACCACCACGGTTTAATCGGTTGTCCTTCATTTAACATAGACGGTCCAGTTCCTCCCAAATATAATCCATTGCCATCCTGTTCTGCTTTGTAATGTGTGCGAAGTGGCAAATTCATTTGTCCTCTTAGGATATTCTCATTATATACGGCCTGCCATTCATCTCTTTTTATTCCATTTTCAAGTCTATCATCCAGCATACCATGATTAGCATCTTTTGCATGAAACATTTCATGTGACAAATCAATTATAGCATTAATAGTTCCACCCTTCGTGGTTGGAATTATTGTACCACTACTGTTCCAATAAATAGTTCCACCTGAACCACCTTCGAATTTGCTTTTATCTTGCTCAGCATTATAACTGTCACTATACATTGGATCTGTTTTAAATTGCTCTTTATAAGCCTTTAGCGTATTATCTGGTCCATCATCTCGTTCAAATTTACTTTCACTAGACTTAGCTATTTTAAAGGTGTTTGAGGAGCCACGTAAATCGTCAATCAAAGTTTTTCCTGCGTCTGTTTTATAAATCACATTCAACGCATTAATGGCAGTTCTAGTAAATCGATCAAGCCCTTCAACCGACATGTTTGGTGTATATGTAGTGGCATTACCTTTTCGTCCGATAATAACGAGTTCCCTTCCATCTGGATCAATCAACTTGACAGGATTCCACGCGCAATACGCATAGGGACTTAAAGATGGGTATTTATCGGACATCGGGTCGACGCTGAGCCACATCGTCATCAGCTCGTGGTCCATGTAGCGGGCACCGAAGTGGGTGTATGAGTAAGCAGAGCCGTTGGGCATTCCGCTCCTCGGCTCGTCGCCTCGCTCGCTGGCGAAGGGTCCGCAGGACCCTTCTTTCTCCTCGTCGCGCTCTTTGCCGATGAAAACGGTGGAGTAAACCCACACGTAATTCGTGCGAGGTTGCAGGTTGGTTTTATGAACATGTTGGTTCAATTGTCCACTTTTCTTCGTTGTGATGGGTGTTAATCCCTCGGATATCCAAATGGAGCTCCCTCATTGTCAATCTTGGGGATTTTTTGAAATGAAATAATAGTACTCATCATAATGGTAGGGATGTCTTCCTACGGAAACTTCTCTTTGGATTGACAAGATTGTCTCCTCGTCCAACCTCCTTTTGCTACGGATGGTCATAATGCCGCGAGTATCATTATTCCCCCAAAGAATTGTTATTTTAGAGGGGATTTCCTTCTCGTTAATGGGAACTTGGATTTTGCCTGGTCGACCAAATATTGTTAAAGAAATATATTTTGGAAAGGAATCCCAAATAGACACATACTCACTGCTGTCACTTGTTGCGTAAATTAATGTATCCTTTTGGTCGATATGCAATTGTATGAAATAAAAGCCCCGTTCATTGTCATAATTTTTGTTTACAATTTCTATTTTATTGTTAAATTGATTCCTGTCAATCATTTCGTAGTAGATGTATGTTTGATTCCAGTGGCCATCTATCTTGTACGTATGGCAGAATTCGGGGTTGTTCAGCTCCCTTGGATAATTGTCGCTATGTTCCAAGATATATTGGGCATACGACGATTGCCCGAATATGCAAAAAACTATAATGCATAATGACTTAAATGCCCAGGTATTCATATACTTTTCTTATGTATTGAAGGTTAATCAGCGGTTTGTATCTGACCGAATAATTTTTGTGAGGGTTGTTCATTCTTTCATTGGCGTATTGGTGAGCCCCTTGTTTGCCCTCTTCTGGGGGATACTTATAATTTAATTTCATTATTGTTCTAGCATAGTTCTCCGCCAATTCATGTCCTATGATTTCTGTTCGCAATACCATAAATCCGTCACTATAATATTTTGCGTTTGGAGAAATAATCACCTGCCCATCATATCCATCCCGAGGCAAATATGGGAGCTCGTCATTACTATCAAGTCCGAAACGCGAAAGATTGGCAATTTTCGACCTGTAATTGAGGACAGTTCCGGCTATTTTGCTACCATCTGGGTTGGTGCAGCAGATTACATCTGTCGATTCATATAATATTTTTAAAGGAGATTCTGCAATATCTTTTATCAATGCTACGCCAGGGTCGAAATTCATTGCTTCCATTTCCTCACAGGACATCCCAGTATAATCAAGAGAAGCGACACCTCTATCGTTAAACAGAACTCTTTTACGGTATTGACCAGCTAAGCTCATTATGTCAATTTGGGATTCACGATCCATGGCAAATAATGTATCACCTGTCGGATCAACCAACATAACCGGGTTCCAAGCACAATAGGCATAGGGTGAGATTGCGGGATATTTGCTTGCGTACCTGTCAACCGACAACCACATGGTCATAAGTTCATGGTCCATATATCTCGCGCCGAAGTAGCCGTATCCGGTTTCCTCGTCGCGCTCCTTGCCGGTAAACCGGAAGCGCTCACTGTAGCCTGATATACGTTGGTCGACGAAGGGCTCGCCGTAGGGCAGGTACTGGAGATGCTGCACGGCATCGCCATGTGCGTCGGTTATCCATGAAGCAGAACCGAGGTGGTCGGAGTGGTAGAAGAACACTTTGTCTTCTTCTTCGGACCCATGCTCGCACCATTCCACAACACTGTGTAACTCTCCGAGATGGATTTCTGCGTCGGCGCGGAAATGACTGGGCATGCCTTCAAGATGGACATTCATCTCAGCGTCCGGCACATGTCCATAAGACGCGACACATTCCATGTCGTTCTGCAGCAGCTCGCGACAGCGGATATTCTCCCGGCTCTGGCTGAACAGGCTGTCTGCAGCGGCCTGCAAATCAGGGAGGCTCTTGGAGACACTTTCGCCAAAGCCCCCGCCTGTCTTGGCGCAGATGCGCTCGGTGCCGGCATAATAGTGCTTGGTGTAGCCGTGCATTCCCATCAC
>JAZNSV010000093.1:0-7978 GCA_045591485.1 Bacteroidales bacterium
TGGTCTTTGTGGAACTGTTCGAGGCGCACCTTGAGGTCGGGGAACTGGTCGCGCTGCACCAGGGCCACGCAGGCGCGGATGCCCTGCTTGTGGCTGCCCGTGATGTCGAGGGCGATGGCGCTGACGCCGTAGCGGATGAGCTCGTTGAGCAGGTCGACGCCTTCGACGTCTTCGAGCACGAGCCTCCCCTGCCACTCGACCACCTGCTGCTCTCCACCAACCGCTGCCTCGTCACTCCCCACGTGGCCTTCGCCACCGAGGAGAGCTTCGCCGCCCGCGCCGACATCGTCTTCGGCCACGTCGACCAGTGGCTCCAGAAGCAGTAAGTCCCCATCCGTCAGACAACCGACCCATACGTGATGGCAGACACCACCGTCTACCGTCACTTTTTTTGCCTAGATGTAGCGATTTGCCCATAAAAAAGTCAGTCCAACACTCCAGTTACAAGTGCAACACCGAGTAGAAAAAAAGAATTGTAATGATATGTGAGCAAGAACTATGCCTTGCTCCCCTGCTTGCGGTATTGCAGCGGCGTCTGGCCCGTCTGCTGACGAAAAAAGCGGATGAAGAACGATGGGGTGGCGAAGCCCAGCTTTTCGGCCACCTCGGCCACGGGCATCGCGGTGTGGTGCAGCAGCACCTTGGCTTCGCGCACCAGGGCGCGGTCGATCCATTGCAGCACCGTCAGCCCGCTCTCGCGCCGCACCATGGTGCTCATGTGGTTGGGCGACACGCAGAGACGGCCGGCATAGAACTCGATGGGGTGTTTGGTGCGTCCCTCCTTCGCCAGCAGCTGCAGGAAGCGGTGCATAAACTCGCCACCGTGCGACAGTTGTTCTTCCTGTCGTAGGCTGAACATGTCAAGTATCAGCGCATCGTATAAATGGACAATTATGTCGGTGAAGACGGGATTGCGGTCGAACTGGTCGAAAATCATCGTCAGGTATTGGTTGACCCGCGCGAAGGCCTCGCTGTCGCCGCTCACCACAAAACTCTCGGCAGAGCCCTGTACCTGCGGCATCTGGCGGAACACTACGGCACTTACAGCGCAGTCGCTGCTGGCGCTCTCGATGAGCATAAGTGCATCGGGCGGCACAACGGCTATGTCGCCCTCGCGCAGCACGTGCCGCACCAAGTCAATCTCGACATCCATCGTTCCGCGTTGCACAAGGATGATACGCCCGTCGAGGGCGCGATAGGGCTGTCCGAGCATGAAAAAGTCCGTATTCACAGCGCTCACGTTCATTATTATACCATAGTCGCCTGTGTGATGGTAGCCTTGGCGGACCAGCTCGTTCATCGCCACTTTTGAGTCAAGATTCCGTATTTCCATAATTTTAATGTATTCACGATAGTACAATATATGATTATTATTCATTTACGTAATTGAAATCGCGTCTCTTCGAGACGCTGAGTGTGGTGTTTTCCATGCCCCCACACTGCGTTCCTTGTGTGGGGTTATTGAGATTCAGCCTCTCCGAGGCTGTTAAAACATCAGTCCATTATTCAACTATAGCCATAACGTCATTATAACGCATCATCTCTGCCGTTAGTATATGCACTTCGTAGAAAATGGACATTTTTGCGTCGGATAGTCGTATTTTAGGTCATTTTATGGTAGTACTTTTGCATTGTGAAAAGAAAAGGAAATTCAATTCAAGTTTAATATTAAAATACAACAAGTTATGGAAAACACAGCTAATGCAAAAGTGCTCCGCGCACGACTGATGGATCAACCCGAAGATTTCAAACGCCTCGGCATCAACCCCGACAAGGTGGAAAAATGGGAAGACGGACGCCGCACGCGCACCGAGGAGGTGGGCAGCGAGGTGTGGTACTTCGACGGCACCATGAAGGACGGCACCAAGTTTATGGTCGGATATCGCCCCAAGTCGATGGACGGCATGAACAAGACTGTCGACTCGCCGCACGTGAACATCTACATCAAGAGCCCTGCGGGCAAAGAGTTTCGCGACGACATCGTCTACCCCGCCGACGAGGGCAGCTTCAGCCGCGAGCAATGCGACACCAAGGTGGGTCCCCACTGGTGCCGTGGCGACTTCAAGCAATACGACCTCCACTTCGAGCCCGTCCACGGCGTAGGTCTCGACCTGCACTACGACGCCCTCACCGAGCCTTTCCGCCAGGGCACCTCTCTGCTCGCCTTCGGCGACAACGACGAGTTCTATCACACCGACCTCGCCGTGCCCAAGAACCAGGTCAGCGGTCGCCTCTTCTACGACGGCGAGTGGCACGAGGTCAGCGGTCTCGGCTACCACGACCACCAGTGGATGAACACCATGCACTTCGCTCTCTACCACCACTGGCTGTGGGGACGCATGTACACCGACCTCTACACCGTCTACATCTACGACTTCGTGGCCGCCCGCCAGTACGGCTACAAGCAGCTGCCCATGTTCGGCCTGATGGACAACAAGACGGGCAAAGTGGTCTTTATGACCGACGGCCACTTCGAGCTGAAGACCCGTCTGGAGCCCGAGGTGCACCAGGGCCGCGAGTTTCCCAAGGAGAGCCACTACGTCTTCACCAACGCCGACGGCTCGCGCGCCGAGTTCGACGTCGAGTGGGAGGACCAGCTGGAGTTATGGGACATGTACGAGATGGCCGGCGAAGAGCTGAAGCGCCGCTACGACGCCATCGGCATGCGTATGCAGTACTGCCGCTACTACGCCAAGGGCGGCGTCCGCTTCACCCCTGCCGGCGGCGAGACCCGCGAAGCCAAGGGCGACATGATATACGAGTACGCCTACATGGGCATGCCCGACCCCGCCGCGCACGTCTGAAGCGAATAGCCGGGGGCTTGCGTCCACGGAAATAATTTAGCGATAAAGTCAGAGCCCTGAAATGGCGACACATTGACAATCGATTCAGTGTCGCCCTTTCAGGGCTCTGGGTTTGTATCCTGTTCAATACCGTGGGCTTGCGCCCACGGCTAAAGACTATCGCCCGTATCGGGCTTTTGGGCCACCCCCTTTTTTATGCCTGTCGGCGAAAGGGTTTTATTTCACCGGGTGGTCTTTGTGGAACTGTTCGAGGCGCACCTTGAGGTCGGGGAACTGGTCGCGCTGCACCAGGGCCACGCAGGCGCGGATGCCCTGCTTGTGGCTGCCCGTGATGTCGAGGGCGATGGCACTGACGCCGTAGCGGATGAGCTCGTTGAGCAGGTCGACGCCTTCGAAGCCGGGGTAGCAGAAGGTGAAGTAGAAGCCGTCGCCGATGTCTTCGCCCATATCCTTGTCGTAGACGATGTAGAAGCCGTTGTCGGTGAAGAGTTTCTTCATGATGCCAGCCTTCTCGCCGTATTCCTTGATGTCTTTGACGAAGTTGAAGGTGCCGTCGTTGGCGCCCTTGAGCATGGCGGCCATGGCGTACTGCACGCTGTGGGCGGTGCCGCTGCTGAGGCAGTAGAGGGTGCCGAAGATGAGGGCGCGGCCAAGCTGGGTCTGGCTGTAGTAGCGGGCCAGGTCGGGGCACTCCATGTTGAACAGCGTGGGGCTGCAGATCATCATGGCGATGCGCTCGCCGGCGTAGCTGAAGCTCTTCGAGCCGCTGATCATCAGCACATAGCGGTCGGTATACTTGGCCACGGTGGGCTGGAAGGGTGCCTTGCCGGGGACGCTGTAGTCCTTGCGGAAGTCCATGAGGAAGTAGGCGTCGTCTTCGAGGACCACCACGCCGTACTTGTTGGCCATCTCGCCGATGATCTGGAGCTCATGCTCGGTGAAGCAGAACCATGCGGGGTTGTTGGGGCTGCTGTAGATGAGGCATGCCACGTCGCCGTCGCGCAGCTCTTCTTCCAGCTTGTCGCGCAGCTTGTCGCCACGGTACTCATAGACGTCGAAGGTCTTCATGGGGATGCCGAGCACGCGGCACTGCTGCTTCTGCACGGGGAAGCCGGGGTCGATGAAGAGGACCTTGGTCTTCTTGGCGTCGTAGCGGGTGAGGGTGAGGAAGCTGGCGAAGCCTGCCTGCATGCTTCCCACGGTGGGCACGCAGCAGTCGGGCGTGACGTCGATGTCGAGGAAGTTCTTCACAAAGCGGGCGGCCTCCTGCTTGAAGTCGGCGGTGCCGTAGATTTCGGGATAGATGCTGGCCACACCGCTGCGCAGGGCCTCGATCTGAGCCTCGACGCCCACCTGCGGGGCGGGCAGGCCGGGAATGCCCATCTCCATCTTCACGAAGCGGACGCCGGTCTCTTTCTCTACGTCCTGTATCATCTTGCGCATCTCGCGGATGCTGGCCTTGCCGGGGTTCTTGATTTTGTTGGCCGCGGCAATGCGGTCTATCGTCTCTTTCTGTATCGGTATTTGGGTCATGATATATATTGTTTTTTAATGAGTTATTTCGTTGATAAGTTGATGGGTCATTGGGCGTTTTCGAAGTCTTTCATTTTCACGGCGTTGATGGGGCTCACCTCTTTGATGAGGGCGTAGACCTGCTTGCGTTCGGCTGCCGGCGCGGGGGTGAAGATGGACACGAGTTCCTGCACCTTGACGTCGACAAACTGCTGCACACTGGGCAGGTTGCTGCGCACCTTGTTGACCTGCTGCAGGTTGCGCAGCGAGTTGATGATGGCCTGGCGGGCCGAGGTCTGGTCTTTGGTCATCATGTCGAGGCCCATGCGGTGGTAGTTGTAGTAGGCCTCGTGCAGGGCGGCGTAGGCGCCGTTGGTGTGGTTCTCCATAAACCAGTAGCGGCTCTTCTGCCCCTCGCTGCCGCTCCAGCCCACATAGCCGCTGCCCTCGGCGGCCTGCTGCACCTGCTGCGCCAGCTGGTAGAAAGGCTCGCCGCCGTTCAGCGCGTAGCTGTCGAAGTAGATGCCGAGCATGATGTAGCAATAGTAGCCCAGGGTCGACGAAAGGTTGCCGTAGAAATTGCCGAGGTCGAATTCGAGCGGCTGACTCTCGTTGAAGGCAAAGGTGAAGTTGCCGCTCTCCATGTAGTTGAAGAGGCCGCTGGTGTAGGTCGAGTTGTAGACCGGGCGGCGGAGTTGTATCTGCAGCTGTCCGGCAAATTCGGTGGCGCTGCTGCGCGTGTTGAGCACCAGCGAGATAGAGCAGTCGAGCTGCTCCACCTGCTGGAAGTCGACATTAGTCCAGCGGCGCCCGTTCACAAAATCCTCGATGGCCTGCTTCATGGCGTCGAACACTTTTTTGTCGTTCGCGCTCTCGTAGGCCTGCGTGGTGGTGAGCAGTTTCTGGTAGTTGACCTGCACGCTGCAGCGGAACTCCTGCGCCTGCACGGCACCGAAGCCCATGGCAATCAACACTATGAGCAAAATCCGCTTCATATTTCAATTCTGCAAATATATGAAATAAAATCTATATACGCAAATAATATTTCCCGCCGGGCCGAAAAAAATCACCCCTCGCCGCCAAAGGACCGCTCGTAAAAGCGCCCCGCCATCAACGGGGCCGTGCAGAAAAACACCCCCGCCTAAACAAGGCAGAAAAAAAACGACAAAAAAAACTGCGGTGCATGCCAAAAAAGCCGTTCCGACCGCCTTCGCAACAGCCTGATAGTCCGACCCTGACAGCAACATACTCTTACTCAAGACTTACTATACGCTATACATACCATTTATTAAAATTTTCTTCAGTAGGCAATAATAAGTGATATGCTACGTTAATAGCAAAAGAATATAAACTATAAAATGCATACAAATGGCTACACAGACAGACGGATTTATGGGAGGTTTCAACGGTAGGTTGGGCAACATCGTTGGCTACAAGTGGAAAGGCGTATGGTGCTTGCGCACACGGCCCGGACACATGCGCAACCCGCAGACAGAGAAGCAGATGGAGCACCGCACGCTGTTCAAGGAAGAGGTGCGGCAGGCCTCGCACATGGCGCAGGCCATAGGGCTCGGCCTGCGCACGCTGGCCGACGAGGCCAACATGACGGCCCACAACGTCTTCGTGAGCCTCAACCAGCACGCTTTCAGCCTGGTAGACGGGCAGTTCACGGTCGACTACCCCACCCTGCGGCTGAGTGCGGGGCCGGCGGCGCCGGTGGCCTTCGGCGAGGCGGCAGTGGACAGCGGCAACACGCTGAGCATCAGCTTCGAGAAGAACCCCGAGCGGCTTACCGCAGCAAACAACTTCGACTACGTGTACCTCTACGTCTACAGCCCCGAGCTGCGCAGAGGTTTCCTGTCGGCACCGGTATACCGACGCGAAAAGCGCATATCCATCTCGTTGCCAGACACATTCGCAGGCAAGGAGCTGCACCTCTACGGCATGACTCAGAACCAGCAGGGCCAGATGTCGGAGACAATATACGCCGGCAGCGTGGGCCTAAGCGACAGCCCGTCGGGCAAACCGAAGCAATCGGAGTTGTCGGAGTTATCGGAATTATCTGATTACTCTGATTACTCTGATTACTCAGAGAACTCAGAGAACTCAGAGGACTCAGACCCCCAGGACACTTCACCCCACCCTGCGGCACAGCAGCCGACGCTGTTCGACGTGGGCGGGTGGTGATGATTGATTGCAGACGCGGCACGCCGCGTCTCTACAGGCGGCAGACCATACACATGCATTATTCGCGGCTCGCCGCGTCTCTGCGGGCGGCAGACCATACACATGCATTGGCGGCATACCCTGCCAACGGCTTCCGCATGCGGTGTTTTTCCATTCGCAGAATGCGGCGTTTATTATTTGGTGTTTATTATTTGTTGAAAACATTATATAATAATTCGTCCGCCGATTGGAAAAAAAGTCGTATCTTTGCACTTTAAAAGAAAACAAAGATTATACGGCTATATGAGCGAAAATCAGAGAACTGACTATAGTGCGAGTAACATTACCGTACTGGAAGGACTGGAGGCGGTGCGCGTAAGGCCCGCTATGTATATCGGCGACGTCAACGAGCGCGGCCTGCACCACCTGGTCTACGAGGTGGTGGACAACTCTATAGATGAGGCACTTGCCGGCTACTGCACACAGATTGACGTGCAGATCAACCCCGACAACTCGATCACCGTCGAGGACAACGGGCGCGGCATACCCGTGGACATGCACGAGAAGGAGCACCGCTCGGCCCTCGAGGTGGTGATGACGGTGCTGCACGCCGGCGGCAAGTTCAACAAGAACAGCTACAAAGTCAGCGGCGGCCTGCACGGCGTGGGCGTGAGCTGCGTCAACGCACTGAGCGACCACATGACCGTCAACGTCTTCCGCGACGGCAAGGTCTACCAGCAGGAATACTCGAAGGGCAAGCCCCTCTACGCCGTCAAGGAAATCGGCACCACCGACAAGCGCGGCACCAAGGTGACCTTCCACCCCGACGCATCGATCTTCACCGTCACGGAGTACAAATACGACACGCTGCTCGACCGCATGCGCGAGCTGGCCTACCTCAACAAAGGCATCAAAATCAACATCTGCGACTGGCGCCTGCCGGCCGATGCCACCATCGAGGACGCCGCCAGGCTGGAAAAGCCCGCCCGCGAAGACCACTTCTACAGCGAGAAAGGCCTGCGCGACTTCATCGGCTACCTCGACGAGAACCGCGAGAAGCTGATGCCCGAGGCCATCTACATCGAGGGCGAGCGCAAAGGCATACCCATCGAGATAGCCATGCAGTACAACACCGGCTACAGCGAGAACCTGCACTCCTACGTCAACAACATCAACACCCACGAGGGCGGCACGCACCTGGCGGGCTTCCGCAGCGGCCTGACCCGCACGCTGAAGGCCTACGCCGACCGCAGCGGCCTGCTGCAGAAAGCCAAGGTCGAGATCACGGGCGACGACTTCCGCGAGGGTCTGACGGCCATCATCAGCGTCAAGGTGGCCGAGCCGCAGTTCGAGGGCCAGACGAAGACGAAGCTCGGCAACACCGAGATCCGCGGCCTCGTCCAGGCGGCCACTGCGCAGGGCGTGGGCGAGTACCTGGAAGAGAACCCGAACCCCGCGCGCGCCATCGTGAACAAGGCGAGCCGCGCGCTGAAAGC
>JAZNSV010000094.1:0-2434 GCA_045591485.1 Bacteroidales bacterium
TGTTATAGAGCCCCTTTTGGTGGCGGCACTTGCCTGGGGTGCAAATTTTTTTAGGCCATATTGAAAAAAATGCGTACCTTTGCAGTCGATTTAAGAACACAAAATACCTGCATGATATGAAAGTAAGAGAATTGGCTGAAAAACTGAACCTGAAGGTTTTGTCGGGCGAAAGCGGATTGGACCGCGACATTGACGGCTGCTATGTGAGCGACCTGCTGAGCGACGTGATGGGGAACGCGGAGATGGGCAATGTGTGGGTCACGCTGCAGACGCACAAGAATGTGATGGCCATAGCGTCGCTCAAGGAGCTGGCCTGCGTGGTACTGGTCAAGGGGCTCACCGCGAGCGAGGAGACGATGGAGCAGAGCAACGAGGAGGGGATCCCGTTCCTGAGCACGGAGATGCAGACCTACGAGACGGTAGGCAAGATCTACGAACTTTTGAATGCGTGAACGTGGGAATGCGTTAATGCGTGAGTGCGTTAATGCGTGAGTGGCTGACGCCATTAAAACACATTAACACAATAACGCAACAACGCAACAACGCAACAATGCATTAACACAACAACGCACTAACGCATTAACGCACTAACACACTAACGCATTAACGCAATAACGCATTAAATATGCTCACCCCGTTCAAGGCCGACCTGCATATCCACACGGTGCTTTCGCCGTGCGGCGACCTGGAGATGTCGCCCACGGCCATCGTGGACCGCGCGCTGGCGCGGGGCCTGGACATGATTGCCATCAGCGACCACAACACCACACGGCAGGTGAAGGTGGCGCAGAAGCTTGGCCGCGAAAAGGGGCTCTTCGTGCTGGGCGGCGTGGAGGTCACCTCGCAGGAGGAGACGCACTGCCTGTGCTATTTCGGCGACGACGACGGGCTGGACGCGATGCAGGAGTTTCTCGACGCGCACCTTCCCAAGATACCCAACGACGAGGAGCGGTTCGGATACCAGCTGATAGTGGACGAGAACGAGGAGATTGTGGGCGAGGAGCCTTACCACCTGCTGAACGCCATCGACGTGGACATAGACGGCATATACGACGCCGTGCATGCCATCGGGGGGCTTTTTGTGCCGGCGCACATCAACAAGGGCACCACGAGCCTGATGAGCCAACTGGGCTTTGTGCCGCCCGACCTGAAGGCCGACGGACTGGAGATAAACTTCCGCATCACGAGGGACGAGATGGTGAAGAAATTCGCCTACCTGAAACGTTTCAATTTCATAACCGACAGCGACGCGCACTTTATCGACAATGTGGGCGATGTGTACAACGTGGTACAGATGGAGCACCGCTCGTTTGACGAGTTCGGCAAGGCGCTGCGCGGCGAAGACGGGCGGAGCATAGACACGATGTTTTTCCGCGAACACAAACTGAGAAAAATACTTTAGCCATGAAGAAATCAATAATCGCAATCCTTTTTTGTGCCGCGGCGATGCTGGCCACGGCGCAGCCGCGCCAACCGATGCAAACGGCGCAACACACGCCGCCTCCGGCGCGCCACACCATCAACTTTGAGAGCCAGCACGGCGAGTCGTTCACCGTCTACCTCGACGGCAACCTGCAGAACCGCATGCCGCAGACGCGGGTGATGCTGAACGATGTTGGCGGCGGCACACATCAGATTGTCGTGGTTTTGAAGCGACCGGCCGACAAGGCTGCAGTGCTCGACCTGAGACCGGGAGAGCGGAATGTGACGGTGAATGTGAACTACGACTCGCGCCTCGAAGAGCTGTACCTCTACACGCCCGAGCATAACCGCGCCCCACGCGAAGGCTCGATGGCGCTGGTGCCGTCGCGGCCAGACCCGCGCAGTCCGCGCCAGCAGATGACGCAGAATGTGAATCAGACGACGGTGGTGATCAACCAACCGGCCATTGCGGTCCCGTCGGAGCAAGAGATCCGCATAGCGGAAGCCGACGAGGTGACGGCCATGGCGGCGAGGATGAAGGCCCAGTCGTTCGACAGCGACCGCCTGGCGCTGGGGAAGGTGATTGTGGCGTCGGCCAACCTGACGGCCAGCCAGATTGCCTACCTGGCACAGACGATAGACTTCAGCAACACGCAGGTGGAGTTTCTGAAGTACGCGTATCAGTATTGCGTAGACCCGGCGAACTACTACAAGACGGTCGATGTGCTGACATTCAGCAGCGACAAGAAGAAGGTGCTGGATTATATAGCAACTCAGAAGTAGAGTGGCCAGAGACATGAGGGTGGCCCATGAATGGCTCCCGTAGGGGGCGGTGCATCGCCCCCGTTTGTCAAGGCACACCAACATATATACGCCCCGGAGGGGCATAAGATGTTGTTTCTTATGCCCCTCCGGGGCGTAAAAAAACGAGCCACTCGTCGGTTTCGGGGGCGATGCCCCCCCCTAAGTTCTTGCACCCCTGACGGGGTGCCGCCGCTAACGCGGCTCGGAT
>JAZNSV010000095.1:0-13451 GCA_045591485.1 Bacteroidales bacterium
TGGCGGCCTCAACGCCCTCGACTCGGTGATGGAAGACAACCCCAAGCTGCAACCCAGAGCCGATGCCTTGTTTGAACAATGCACGCTTCAGGTCAGGTCACGCTATATGCCAGCAAACGACACCCTATGCATAAGAAGCAGCGTAAACGGCAGCGTGGCATTGAGCCGAGACATATACGGCATACCTGACAGCATCCATGCGTCGGCCAGGACGCCTCTGTACCATGCATTCCGCGATATGGTGAGGCAAATGGAAGAAGACCACAACAATGGTGTCGAAGACGACGTTTTCTTCTACCATTCCGACCACCTCGGCAGTGCCAGCTGGATAACCGACGCGCAAGGCGATGCCGTGCAGCACCTGCAATACCTGCCATTCGGCGAACCATTTGTCGACCAACGTATATCTGGCTACAGTGAGCGCTTCCGGTTTACCGGCAAGGAGAGAGACGAGGAAACTGGCTACGGATATTTCGGTGCCAGATACATGGACCACGAGCTGATGACGATGTGGCTCAGCGTCGACCCAATGGCAGACAAGTATCCAAGTATAAGCCCTTATGCTTATTGCGTCTGGAATCCAATAAAACTAAATGATCCAGATGGAGAAGATCCTGTGTTTTTTGGACTACTACAATATCAGGGAATTGCCAAATATGGGAATAGCCATCTTGACGAGACGCAAAAGGTTGGGAATTTCCATGTTACGCCTTTTTACGATAATAACAACAATCTATTAGGGTACAATGCAGGAAGATATAGGTCAGATGGTAGTTTTGTGAATGAATATCAGATGGAACCGGGTGATATTGAGATGTTCTCACAGAATGTCAAAACCTATGAAGCTGCAGCCAATCTTGCATATTGCAATGGAGAACCTGATTGGAGTGCCGTTGCATACGGAAGCAATATCGTTTCTGGTAATATTTGTGGGGCCTTGTCTGAATTGGGGAAAATGTGGGAGAATGCTCTATCGGATCCAACTTTTTATTACTCAATTGCTGCATCCATCTTTGTTACGGGAAGTGCCTTCCCATCTCACAATGATAAGGTAGGGTTTGTTGCAACCAAAATACAGAATTGGATTGGGGAGGAAGCAAAAATAATGACCAATACAAGTGATGACCTTATTATTTTATCAAAAGATGGGAATAGGAAGATTCGATATCAATAATCCATATCCGCATAACAATCCTCACGTTCATATTGAGAAGAATGTGAATGGGAGATGGAAAACAGAACGTATCTGGCCGACTGACGTTGATCCTAATTAATGCTATTGTTATATGAAAAACGACTTTGGTAATATAGTTGTTGAAATAATCCGTAACGACCTTAAAAATGCTTTTGACACCTTGTCAAATGACCAAACAATATGGATCAAACGGCACTTGGTTCAACCCCATATTGTTGATGTTCTATTGGACCTTGACCAATTCGAGACAATTCCAATTTGGCAAATAACAAAAAATGACATCGAAGAAAAGTTTCCATACTCAATAGCCTATAACCCATCAACTCATAATTATGGTATCATTACGGATCTTTCTTCTGGTTTGAAATGGTATATGGGAGACTATGGATCATTTACAGATGCTTACATGGCCCTCTAAAATTAGAATAATAGAACATTAACAGAACAGGATTCTCATGTTAGATGAGCCTTAACGGAAAATAAACACAAATAGATGGCCGCGTCAATACAAAAACAGCCCAGCAAAAGCGCCATTTCATTGCTCTTTCTCCCATCATATTCCACCGGCAATGACCCCCGTAAGGGGTGGCGAATACCGCTGAATGAAATTAAATACAATGAGCAGCGCGATGAGGAAACGGGCATTGGCTATTGCGACACCTACCAGCCTCATGCGCCCCGAAGAATCAAGGATACGGAGAATCAAAGACTATACGACCTGCAATGGGACAGGGCCGGAAACCTCTATGCCATATCCGGAGTGGAGAATTCCACAGAAATCCCGAATCACGGCAGAGTGATTTGGCTCAAGAGCGGAAACTGGGGAGTTTGCCCTACGCAAATAAGTGCAACCGTTACAACTTCTGAACTATCAAAAGACTTTCTTGAAACGGTGAACAACGCGACGTGCGTAGTATCGTATCCCGTAAACACAACGGTAATTTATAAAGAAACTATATTAAGGCCAAAATGCAATTAAACAGTATAAAAAAATAAAAAGACATGAAAAACACAATCAAAAACATCGCAGCGGTGCTGCTGTTTGTCGCAAGTGCATTTACGGTTTCGGCGCAGGACACATTGGTGGGACCTATGCTGCCAGGCAAGTACTACGCCCCGGAGCGCCCCGACACAGCAACGTTGAACAGCCATACAGAGTATTTTGTATTGTATTATCAATGCCAGAGGAGCGGCTTGATAAAGTATACCGATACGGCGCTGACCGTCTATGGTATCGCAGTCTCGCTTATGACCCCTCCGGAATATAATCCTCCAGCTTCTGTTGCGATGGATGCCATGTTAATCTATGACACATCGCGGTCGGCACTGCACGACGAGCACCTTATCTTATGGGAATTATATGGTACCAACGACTCCATGGTTCAGGTGAAGGAGACCACAGTCCCCATCGGCTCGATGGCCCCCGACTACTACTGGAACACGCAGTTCACGCCGCCGTTCGGTTCAGCATTCCCCGTGCTGCCTATGTACGAGAGCTACTTCGACGAACCAGTAGTGGTAGAAGACTCGTTTGTTGTGGGCAGAACGAACGTAAACGGTGGTGGCTACAACAAACCCGGGGAGATATTCGAGCGTGAGAACTGGAGTGTTTCGGTGCCGTCGTTCTGGGTTGCCGACATCGACGGCGAGAACGAGCAACGTGTGACGAACTCGATCAGCTGGACACATCAGGTAAACTACTACGTTATCTATGACACAATATACCACCCGGAAATACAGGATTCGATTCTCTATTTCGATTCTGTGGGCATGGACACGGTTGAGTCGAGCTACTGGAGCAGAGACAGGACATACAATGCCGGACACGTGTTCCTGTTCCCCATCATCACCCCCAGGCCCGACACTGTGCGGAGCGACACCACGGTGACGACTGACACCTCGCAGACTGGCATCGGTCGCATGACGCTGGTTGACAGGAACACCACGGTCTCGCCCAATCCAGCCACCGAGACGGTGCGCGTGGCCTCGGGCTTCGGCATCACGGCCATCGAGGTGTTCGACGCTGCAGGCGCCAAGGTGCACGAACAGAAGGCTTCGGGCATGACGGCCACGCTTGAAGTCGGCCGTTGGGCGCGCGGCACCTACATGCTCCGCATACACACCGCCGTGGGCATCGCCACCAAGAAACTCGTGGTGCAGTAAAGTGTGGCAGACCAAGACAAATGTTTTTTTTGACAAGCTGCAGAGTCGCCGTTAGGTGGCTCTGCAGTCTTTTGTGTCATGTCTACACAATAATATCTTCGGTTCGGCGTTACCTTTTGTCAGACCATCGTAGTTGGCATGAAACAGCAACAGGACATATTGCAGTCGCTCGACGCCTTTATCCGCAAGTACTATAAGAACTTGCTCATTCGCGGCGTGCTCTATGCCGTGGGCATCGTCGGCGTGCTGTATCTGGCGGTGGTGCTGCTGGAGCATTTCGGCTGGCTGTCGAGCCTGTGGCGCGGTGTGCTGTTCTGGGGCGGCCTGGCCGCTGTGGCCGCTGTGGCCTCATGGTTCATCGTCAGGCCGCTGCTGAAGATGTACGGCCTTTCGCGCCGCCGCATAGACCGCCAGGAGGCCGCACGCATCGCGGGGCGCCACTTTCCCGAGGTGGGCGACAAGCTGCTCAACCTGCTGCAGCTTATGGAAAGCTCTGAGGTCGGAGGTCGGAGGTCGGAGGTAGGCTCCGCCCCCCAATCTCCAACCTCCGACCTGGTATTGGCCGCCATCGAGCAGAAGACCGCCCAGCTGCGGCCTGTGCCGCTGCTGAGCGCTATCGACCTGCGCAAGAACCGCCGCTACCTGCGCTATGCCTTGCCGCCGCTGGTGGTGCTGGCGGTGCTGCTGCTGGCGGCGCCGCAGACGGTGACCGGCCCCACACGCCGTATTGCCAACTACAACACCGCCTACGAGCGGCCGCTGCCGTTCAGCTTTGCGGTGACCAACGACTCGCTGGTGGTGGTTCAGGGCGACGACTTCGAGCTTGGCGTCGAGGTGCAGGGCGAAGCCTTGCCGGCCGAGGCTTTCATTGTGGTCGAAGGCCGCCGCTATCGCATGGAGCGCCTCTCCCCCACCCTCTTCGGCTACACGTTCCGCAAGGTGAACCGCCAGCTGCATTTCGGCTTCGAGGCCGCCGACGTGGCCGCCGACGGATGGACCCTCGAGATGCGTGTCTTGCCGCAGCTGACAGATATGCGCATGGTGCTCGACTACCCCGCCTACACAGGCCGACAGAGCGAAACCCTCGTGGGTGTGGGCGATGCCGCCGTGCCGGAAGGCACCACGGTGCGATGGATTTTCCAGACCAAAGACGTGGACGTGCTGACCTTCAGCAGCGATGGCGCCGAGGTGGCCCTCAAACCCGACGCCAACGGCCGTGTGGACTACAGCCGCCGTGTGATGCAGCGCATAGACTACGGCATCACCGTCAGAAGCCCCTGGGCCATAGGCGCCGACACCCTGGGCTACAGCCTCTCGGCCATAGCCGACGCCGCGCCGCTGATAGCGGTGGAAGAGGTTGTGGACTCGCTGCACCCCGACCGGCGTCTGTTCCGCGGACGCGTGAAAGACGATTACGGCTTCTCTAAGCTCGTTTTTGTACATCAGACGACCAACCGTGCCGACACGGCAAAAAAAACCCTCAACGAGGCTGAAATTGGCCTCAAACAGGCCGAGGCATCGCAGGAATTCTATTTCAGCTTCAACTCGGCTGAAATCCCCCTCGCTCCGGGCGACGAACTGAACTATTGGTTCGAGGTGTCGGACAACGATGCCATCCATGGCCCGAAGACCACAAAATCCCAGGTGTTCGAGATAAAGATACCCACGGGCGACGAATTGGACCAAATGCTGGACCGCACCAGCAATGAAGTGCGCCAAAGCGCTGAGACACAGATGAGTGAATTGCAAAAGCTGCAAGAGGAAATCAACGAAATGATGCGTCGCCTGGTCGACAAGAAGGATTTGGAGTGGCAGGACAAGAAAGACCTGGAACAGATACTGCAGAAGCAGAAAAAGGTGCGCGAGATGATGCAGCAGATGCAGCAGCAGATAAAGGAAAACAACCGCCTGGAGCAAAAGTATCACGAACAGAGTGAGCAGCTTATGGAGAAACAGCGCGAGCTGGACCGCCTGATGAACGAGGTGATGGACGAGAAGATGAAGGAGACGATGGCCGAGATTGAGCGCATGATGAAAGAGTTGGACAAGCAGAAGGTGCAGCAGGAGCTGGAACAGCTGAAGATGGACAACGCCGATTTGGAGAAGCAGCTCGACCAGAACATCGAGCTGATGAAGCGTCTCGAGGTGGAGAAAAAGGTGGAGCAGACAATCCAGATAATGGATAAATTGGCCGAAGAACAACGCAATGTTTCTCGTGAAACGGAGCAAGCCAAGGGCCGCGAAAACGAGGCTCTGCAAGAGAAACAGCAAGAGTTGAACGAGAAATTCCGTCAGCTGAAACAGGATATCAACCAGATTAAAGAGGACTACAAGAATCTCGACCCAAGCACCGATTTCAAGGTGCCCGAAGAGTTGGAAAAACAGGTCGAACAGCATCAGGAAGAAGCCAGCCAGAACCTGCAGAAAGGCAAAAACAAAGAGGCAGGCAAGAAGCAGAAACAGGCCGCCGACGAGATGGAGCAGCTGAGCGAGGCGTTGGCCGAAGCCCAACTGGATGCCGAGCAAGAGGATTTGGTCGAGGATGCCGAAGAGGTGCGCCAGTTGCTGAAGAACCTTGTGCGGCTGTCGTTCAATCAGGAAGAGCTTATCTCCGACCTCAGTGCTATATATATCCAAGACCCACGCTATCAGACCATCATAGCGCGTCAGAACCGCGTGAAAGACGACTTCCGCAGCGTCGAGGATTCGCTCCGCTCGATGGCCAAACGTCAGGTGCAGGTGGCTTCGGCCATCACCAAAGATGTGTCGCAGGTGAACAGCAATGTCAGTCAGTCGCTTGCCGATTTGCTCAATATGAACCAAAGCTTCTATGGCAATTATAAGAACACGCAGGCTTCGCGCTCGATGCAGTACAGCATGACGTCGCTTAACAACCTGGCTTTGGTGCTGGCCGAAAGCCTCGACAAGATGCAGGACCAGATGCGGCAAAACAATCAAAAAAAGAAGAGCGGCCAGTGCAAGAATAAAGGCAAAAACCAGCAGCAGTGCAATAATCCGGGCAACAAGCCGTCGCCCAAGTCGATGCGGCAGATGCAGCAGGAGCTGAACAAGCAGATGGAAGCCTTGAAGAAGCAACTCGAAAAGCAAGGCAACAAGCAAGGCAACCGTCATCAGTTGGGCCGGCAACAGTCTATGAGCGAAGAATTTGCCAAGATGGCTGCCCAGCAAGAGATGATACGCCGCATGATGCAGGAGTACGGGCAGGAAATGAAGCAGCAGAATGCAGGCAACAGCAAGTTGGCCAAGGAGATAGAACAGATGATGCGCCAAATGGAGCAGACGGAGGCTGATTTGGTCAATCGTACTATAACCCAGCAGACAATCAACCGCCAGCAGCAGATTATGACGCGTCTGCTGCAGCACGAAAAAGCCGAAATGGAGCGCGAGAAGGAGGAGCGTCGCGAGAGCCGTGAGGCCGGTGAGCTCTACGGCCAGCCTTCGCCGGCCGAGATTGAGAAGTACAACAAGCAACTCCAGCCCAGCACTGATCAGCTGCGCACAGTGCCCCCTACCCTTTCGCCCTACTATCGCGACAAGGTCAACGACTATTTCTACCGCGACGCCGAATAGTTGCATCCAGTGGAAAAATATTTTTGGTCAGAAGCAAATTATTGTGTACCTTTGCGGTGCTATATAATAATATGCCCTATGACGGAATCGTTTGTAATACAGTCCGATATTAAGAATATGCCTCAGGTTGAGGAACGCCTTTTCCATTTTTGTCGCGAATATAATGTGGGCAGTTATTACTCTACCGTGTCTGTGGCCGTGCTTCAGGCGGTGGAGAACGCCATCGTCCATGGCAACGGCTCCGACGAGAAGAAGCATGTCTCGCTGACGATGGGCACCTGCCGCGGCGGCATCTTTGTCGAGGTCGCCGACGAGGGTCAGGGATTCGACTATACCCGTTATGGTGATCTGCCTGCCGATGGTCAGTCGGAAGGGGAGGGTATCTTTGTCATGCATCAGTTGGCCGACCGCTTGACGTTCGAAGAAGGCGGACGGAAGGTGAGGCTCGAGTTCGAAGTCAACGGGGTTGATCCCGTCGATGCCCTCGAGCGTATTGCCGTGCTTCGCGAACACTATCAGATGGTGGCCGCCTGAATGGTGCGATTCCTCGTTTTGCGTCGTCCGTTGTGGACATCGGCTTTGCCAAGGCCAAAATAAGCCAGGGAAATTGAGGAATAAATCGGCATAAATTGGACTATCTATCTATAAACCAACACAATAAACTCTATTTATGGCTATCCGGTTTTCTGTTCAATATGGAAATTTCGAGCTTGCCGACGAGTCAAAACTCCGAAATTGGGTTTCACAGGTCATTATGCGCCGTGATAGACAGGTCGGCAATATCAATTATCTATTTTGCGACGACGAATATCTGCTTGATGTCAACCAGCGCTATCTGAATCATGACACCTATACCGATATTGTCACCTTCGACTATGTGACGGCAAACCTTATCTCCGGCGACATAATAATAAGTGTAGACAGGGTGAAGGAGAATGCCGGTATCTTTGGTGTGCCGTTTGAGCAAGAGTTCCATCGGGTGGTTATCCATGGTGTGCTTCATCTCCTCGGGCAGGGCGACAAGACAGACTCCGAGGCGGTCGAGATGCGCTGCCTGGAAGAGGAAGCGCTGGCTCTGTGGAACGATATGTTTCCTGTGGAACAATATGCGTAAATGTCATAGACTATGATATTTGAACCGTTCGATATAGTGGTTGTCGGCGCTGGACATGCCGGAGCCGAGGCTGCCTCTGCAGCGGCTCGTCTGGGCATGCGTACGCTTCTTGTTACGCAGATGCTCGACACCATTTGCCAAATGTCTTGCAACCCGGCTATGGGTGGTGTGGCTAAGGGACAGATAGTACGCGAAATCGATGCTCTTGGTGGGTGGAGCGGCATTGTGACCGACCGCTCGGCGATACAGTTCCGCATGCTCAATCGTTCGAAAGGACCTGCAATGTGGAGCCCGCGCGCCCAATGCGACCGGATGCTTTTCTCTCAGAACTGGCGCCATGTGCTCGAGAATATACCTGGTCTTTCACTGTGGCAAGATGAGGTTGTGGCGCTTCGGATGGATGGCAGGGCCGTGGCTGGCGTTGTCACCCGTATGGGGCATATAATCCCGGCAAAGGCTGTTGTACTTACAAGCGGAACTTTCCTCAACGGACGTATTTTCATTGGTGAAGAGTCGTGGAGTGGCGGCAGGGTAGGGGAGCCTCCCGCCGTGGGTCTGAGCGACCAGCTTCGCGAGCTCGGCTTTGAGGTGCTGCGACTGAAAACAGGTACTCCTGTGCGCATCGATGGGCGCACCATCGACTTCAGTCGCCTTCAGGTTCAGCCTGGCGACGAGCTTCCGGCCAAGTTCTCTTTCGCTGATACCATGCCTCTTACGGAGCAAAGGCCGTGCTATATTGCCAATACCAATCTTCATACGCATGAGGTGCTTCGTACGGGCTTTTCTCGCTCGCCTATGTTCTCAGGGCGCATCCAGGGGCGCGGGCCGCGCTACTGTCCGTCTATCGAAGATAAGATAGACCGCTTTGCCGACAAGGACCATCATCAGCTTTTTGTCGAGCCAGAGGGATGGCGCTCGCAGAGCTATTATCTCAATGGCTTTTCGTCGTCTCTGCCGCTCGAGGTGCAGCTTGATGCGCTGCACACCATAGAAGGCTTTGAGCATGCAAGTATTTTCAAGCCTGGCTACGCCATAGAATATGACTACTTCCCGCCGACGCAATTGGGTTATACGCTTGAGACCAAGGGTGTGGAAGGGCTTTATTTCGCAGGTCAGATAAATGGTACCACCGGGTATGAGGAGGCTGCGTGTCAGGGCTTGATGGCAGGTGTGAATGCTGCTCTCAAGATACAGGGGCGTGCTCCTTTTGTGCTTTCGCGTTCGCAAGCATATATAGGTGTCCTTATTGACGATTTGGTCACTAAGGGTGTCGATGAGCCTTACCGGATGTTTACATCCCGTGCGGAGTATCGCATACTGTTGCGTCAGGACAATGCCGACCAGCGCCTCACGCCGCTGGGACATGCTATTGGCTTGGCCGATGACGCCCGGATGCGACGCCTCGAAGAGAAGCTTTCTCAGGTGTCGGACCTGACTCGAATGGTCGAGGAGACTGCGGTGTCTCCGTCTGATGCCAATGCTTGGCTCGAAGGGCGTGGCTCTGCGCCTTTGAGCCAGCGTGTACGTCTTTCGACCTTGTTGTTGAGGCCGGAGCTTTCGTTGCCGGATCTTGTTTCGTTGTCTCCATCGGTGGCCGAAGCCGTGAACACTCTTTCGGAAGATGTTGTCCAGGAGGTCGAAATTTCGCTCAAGTATCAACGGTATATAGAGAAGGAGCGTGAGGTGGCAAATCGCATTCTCAAATTCGAAGAGATTGCCTTGCCGACCGATTTCGATTATTTTTCGCTGACGGCGTTGAGCTATGAATCGCGAGAGAAACTGTCGCGGTTGCACCCCGCCACTATTGGCCAGGCGTCGCGCATAAGCGGGGTGTCGCCGGCCGATATATCGGTACTGTTGCTCACCTTTGCAAGATAGAGAAAAGCCCTTCTGTTTCGTGTGAAACAGAAGGGCTATTTCTTTTGGTCTATGATAGTTACACTACGTTTCTCAGGTATTCTGATGCTTCTGGACCCAGGTTCATCAGCAAATCTAATGCGCTAAGGTTGGGGGTGAATGGTATGCGGTCTGCAAACACCTGATAGTATGGTTTGTGACCATCGGTAGGGTAGGGCACTTTGGGTGAGAATTTGTTGCGCATGTCGCCATTGTTGTCCATGGGTGGTTGCCAGTCTGTGGTGAGCTCTACGTTGCAGTCGATTTTGGTTTTTTTCATCAGCCAGCGGAGCAGTTCCATGTTGAGGTCGATCAGCCTCTCGTGTCGTTGCATGACGATTGCTTGGAGATCGTCTTTGTAGTAGAGGAAGTATGGTGAGGCTCTGTAGGCGGCCTCAATGGTGCGCAGGTGGATTACATTCCACCGCTCTTTGTAGTCGATTGCCACCTCGTCGGTGCGGGTGTGGTTGCCCCGGATGGTGGGTACCGACAACGTGCGCACTCCGCCTGCGGTCATGATGACCGTGCGGTTGCGGTAGGTTTGTTTTGGGAAGGTCTCTTTGGCTTCTATTTCGGCCTCTTTGCAATGTGCCAATGCGGCCATATAGGCTATTGGCGGCAGGTAGGCCGTGCTGAAAAGCGGCTTCATGCACCGAGGATTATTGACACCAATTCGCCTTCGTCGTAGTAGAAGTCTATATTGCCTTCGGGGAAGCTGACGCGGCGTTCGCCCCAGTCTTCTTCGTCTACGTCTTGTTCGGTGTAGTTGTTTTTGACCATGAGCTGCACCAGTTGGCGTTCGTCGAGGTCGAACACATTTTCGCCGAGTAGTGTGCATTCTTCATTGGCCACGTCGATGCATGCCAGTGTCGGGTTTTCGCCTTCGAAGAAGAGCGTCAGTCCCATGTCGGTGTATCGCAGCACGGTGGTGCTCTCGTCGGCGGCATTGTCGATGTTCTCCACCTCGTTGGCGGTGCCCAGCATTGCCACGGCTTCTTCTACCGGCATGTTGAATTTCAGCTCGCCGAGGCCTTGTTTTATTTTTATTTCCATTTTCATGATTTTCAGTATTGTTATATGATTTTGCCCTGATGAATAGCGAGTGTATTCATCAGGGCAAATATACAACTTTTATTTTATAGTGGCGGAAAAAATTGTTTTTTTTCTGCCTGTCGGTCACTGCACGAGCAGCTTCTTTATGGCGGTGCCTACGGCGGTGCGCTTTTGCCTTGTCCGCCCTGCCCCGGCGCTGCTGCATGGAGGGTGCTACTTTGTGGCGGTGCAGGTGTAGATGCCCTTGACCCTGTCATATTGCAGGGTGATGGTATAGCCGGCGTTGGCCATTTTGTCACACGGCCGATTCCAGGCTGCTTGTAGTATAGGTAACGGTTTCTTTGGCGGACAGTGAGCGCGTCTTGCCTGTGTCAACGAACGACACCGAATGACCTTCCTCGGCCAGAGCGAATATCATGCGCAAGAATTCGTGCCAGGCATTGTCGCCGTTCAGCGTCAGCTGATGAGCGGTGCCGTCGACGGTATAGTTCACCGTCCGCATGACGGCCATGTCGGCCACGATATCCTGACGGTCGGTGATTACTTCTTTATGGCAGCCTGCCGCTGTCAGGGCCAAAGTTGCCAGCATGGCGACTGTTTTGACTGTTTTTTTCATTTTTCAGAATATATAAAAGGTTGATGTTATAAACTTCTCATCAGGCTGTATTTCATCACGGCGCGGCGCTGTGCGGCGGTTGCCGTGTGGAAAACCACGACGGCGCTGTCTGAGAATGAGATGTAGGCGCAGTCGTTGCTGTCAGGTTCGCTGTCGGCTGGCTGTCCGAGATGGCCTTTTCTGAAACGCCAGTATGCAATGGCGTTCTTGCCCTCTGCCAGTTTGGATTTAATTACATCTATGGGGTATTCGTTCGGACACAGCCTGCGCAGGGTGTCCCACCCTGTGCTGTCGCGAGCCACGAGGGTGGTGGTGGCCAGGGCGAGGGTGTCGTCGATTTGGAAATCTCGCAGATATGCCGCCGCCAGGTGCGGGCTGTCGGCAAAGCGGCGGAACTCCGGGCTGCACTCGGACGCAGGCAGGTCGCGCGGCAGCAGTTTGAAGCCCAGCAGCAGCGGCACGCATAGCGAGAGCAGTATGAACAATATGTGCAGTCGTCTCATTTTATTCCCAGTATGTTGCGGTTGATTTGTTCGGCCTGGTTGTCGCTGATGCCGACGGTGGCGCTGTCGCGCCGGTTTGTCTGCACGGTGCAGGCTATCACGGCCAGTGCGGCCGCCACGACAGCGATGCGTACAGCCGTGCGGCGTTTCTGCCGGCGCCGCCAGTAACGGTCCGTTTTTTCGGAAAGGCAACGCTTCAGTGCGGCCTTGGCGGCCAACAACTCGAATTCTCTGCCGACATCCATGTCTTTGATATTGCTCGTTCTATCCATATATCCTTTTTTTGATTGCTTTCATCTGTTCTACCGCACGGGAGAGCCGTTTTCTGACGGACTCGGCCGACATGCCGAGTCTGGCAGCTATCTCGGCGCTCGAGAGCCCCTGCAGCGACAGCTCGACTATGAGGTTGTCCTGACTGCCGAGAAACGCCATCAGCTCGTGCAGCTGCTCGGAGGCGGCTGTGTCGTCCGGTGCGGCCATGCTGGCCACGCTGTCGACAGAAACCGTCTGCACACTCCTGTGCCGCCGCCAGTAGTCGACTATTGCAGACCGCATCACCCGGTAGAGCCAGCGGCGCTGCCTGAGTCCGTCCTTTGCGGTGCAGCCATCAAGCTTCAGCCAGAGTGCGATGCGGACCTCCTGCTCCAGTTCGTCGGCCTCGTCGTCGTTTTTGGCCCAGCGGAAGCAGTAGGCTCGGATACGCCGGTCGTTGCTTTGCAGCAGGTCGGCATATCGCAGATGGTTTTTCCCTGTGTCGTTCGACATAGTCATATATATAAAGACGAATTAGAAAGCCAAAATGTGACAAGGGGGTCTATTTTTTAACAAACTTTAACTTTTGATGCGCCCCTCAAGGGGTCGTTTCGGCCTGTTTTGGCAGCGGTCCTCCTCGGCCGTTGTACGATACATGTACGATACATGAACGATACTTGTACGATTGCCAAACGTACAAATATCGTACAAATATCGTTGAAGTATCGTACAACGGGTGAAGGGGTACACTATATGATATTGATTTAGTGTGTAATAGAGCAATATTTGGGTCTTTTCGGCTGCTAATCGACAGAATGTTAGGCGATTGCTGTCGCGATTTTTGTGTTTCGCAACGTGAATTGCCGTAAATTTAACACAAATTTTCATAAATTGATTTCGCGCCTGTAGAGACGCGGCGTGCCGCGTCTGCATTTGTTTGTAACATGAATTGCCACGAATTATCATAAATTAGCCCCCTTGGGGGCGTGGGGATTGGGTGTCGCCGCTGACGCGGCTCAGGTGGTGGGGGGTGAGCGACGTGCGAAGTCGGGGGCCAAGCGGGCTTAG